>CALMVM010000001.1 GCA_937873255.1 uncultured Verrucomicrobiota bacterium
CCAAACACGCCTCGGGCTAACTCTCCCTGTGGCTCGGAAAAGTGGGTCTCGTCAAGATGATACACCACCTCAACGTCCTTCGTGCTGTCGGGTACTCCCGTCCAGTTCGCCTTGACGAAGTCGATGGTGCCGCCGTCCAGCAAGTCCGAGCCGGTGGATTGCTTCATGGTGGCACTGGTGACGCGTCCCGTGACGCCAAAGACCACGTGGCACACCCCGCTACCTTGAACGTGTTTCAGGCGAGCGGCAGCCGGATAGGACGGCTGCGGCATATGGATAATATCAGGCGGGGCCGGTGCAAGCGTCGCGGCCTGCTCCTTGTGAGCCGCCAGCACCTTGGGATCGGTCACCTCAAGGCAATCGTACCTACCGGTGTTGTTGTCCCCCGCGCTGTAGACCTTGCCAACCACGCCATTGTCCAAACAGGTGTACCCGTTGGGGCCGCTCCAGTGCGCGCCGTTTTGCAGCAGCCAGATAATCTTGTCGGTGTTGCTGGCCTGCGCTCGGTCTGCGTGTGAGTAGGTGACGCTGTAAACCTTGTCTTCCAGCAGCAGGCAGTTCATGGCGTAGCCGTCTTTGCGCCAAGTCATGCGCCGTACACCGCCGTCTTCCGGCTTGGGCGTAGACGTACGCACGGCAGTCCCGCACAGCTGATTCATATTTTCAAAGGTCATGCCGACCGCGCCCAGCTTGGGCACATCCTCTTTGGGTGACTCGTCGCCGCCGATGGGATGCACCTCGTGCTGGTCGGCAACGACCATCGGGCGGCCGTAGTCGTCGTTGAAGCACCACCACGTTGACGTGACGCGGAAGCGCTGCAACGTGAGTTTCTGGAGGACACGCCCGCCAAAGCCCCAGCCGGTGAACTCCACGAGGGTGGGTTCTACGGTGATCCCTGCGCGGATGCCGTGTTCGCCGTGGCTGACGTAGGAACGCCCCTTGGTGACCTTCTCGACGTGGATGAAGCCGAGCGCGTTGGTGTCGAGTTTGCGTACGTACATGTCTGCCAAGCTCTCGACCTCGTCGTCTGATGAGGTCGCAGAGTCACCACCGGTCACCGCTGACGGCTTGGCCCCGGCGAGCCTGCCGCCGCCATCCGTCCCGAAATAGATCGCCGCTCCGAGCAACGCGAGGGCGCAGACGATGCCGAATGCTACCCATAGGCAGCCACGGTTGGAGTCGTCCGTTGTGTGGATCGGTCCATGCACTGTCGCCGGGGGAACAACCACCGGGCTGCGCCTCACGGGCTGCGGTGGTGTCACGGCAGACGGTGGCGTCGCTGGAGCAGCGGTAGGAGGCACTTCTACTGGGGTCGTAGCAAGCAGCGCGACAAGCGGCATCTGCGGCCCTCCATCCATCGCCGCTGTGTCCGATTCACTGATCGCTCTCGAACGCAACCGTGCCTGAACCTCTTCCAAAGTGTACGGCCCAAGTTCCCGGCCATCTTTGTACAGGTAAATCATCATGACGAAGACAAAAGCGGGTTTTACTTTGCTGTCCTTGGAGCGTCACTTCGTGGAAAAGGTGTAGTCCACCTCAAACGGCTTCCCTTCGAGCGTCGCGGCCACCGCCTCGGGGATCGGTGGGATGGTGGCCTCTCTCACCGCCTTGAGGGACAGTTTTGCCAGCGGGCTGTTCGCCTCGCCCGAGGCCACCTTGACGCCGGTCACACGGCCAGCCGAGTTGACGGTGAAACGGACGGTCACGGCCCCGCCGCTGAGTTGCTCTGTGCTTTCGTTCACCTCATAGTACCAACGCGCCCCGACTGCATCGCTGACAGCTTTCCTGTATCGGCCGACGGGGGAGCCAAGATCCTCGCCGCCGCTGCCTTCAGGATGCGTTTTTGCCTCCCGCACTTCCAGGCTGTCGAGCGGGGCAGCCCTGCTCCCGGCGTTGTAGCGTCGGACGACCACCGCGTTGTCTGCTCTTGCATATCCCACTCCCAGTTCGTGCTTCCAGCCCGCTCCGTTCTGAAGCAGCCACACGATGATGTCCGTGTTGCTCGCCGTGGCCTGATCCGCGCGCCGGTAGGTGACGCTATACATCCTGCCGGCGTAGAACAGGCCAAGGAGGTTGTACTCACCTTTGCGGTAGGTGATCCGGGTGACCCCTTCGTGCTTTGGCTCAGGCGCAGGCGGCTCGCTCGGTGCACCGCACGCTCGCTCCATCTGCTGCGGCGACATGCCCAGCGCACCCAGTTCAGGTACGTCTTTGCCCTTCACCGCACCACCATCCAGCGGCGTGACGGTGTGCTCGTCCGGCAGGGCAGCCTGCTCGCCAAAGTCATCGGCGTAACACCGCCACCGGCTGACCACCCGGTAGTGCCCCAGCCGGCCGCTCTCGGGCGAGAAGCCCCAGCCGGTGAACGTCACACGAGTCGGCTCGACGGTGAGGCCAGCACGAACCCCGTGTTCTCCTTGGCTGCGGTAGGAGCGGCCCTTCTCAGCCTTCTCGATGTCGAGGAGCCCCCACGAGCGGTCATCGGCACGCAGGTAGGCGCTAACCAGCCATTTGGCGCTGTCCACCGGGACCTCGGTTGTGTCCGCCCCACTGCACCCGGTGACACAGAAGAGCAAAGCAAACAGCCAGCCGGTCATGGTTCCGCCGCGCCTCCTCTTCGTTCGCAGTCGGGTGGAGTGCGGAGGGGCAGCGGACAAACTGGAGGCAGGTGAAAGGGTCTTCATGGGGAAGAAGGTGAGCGGGTGTGTCCCCGGCAACTCAGAAGCCAAGACGGGCGCAGGCAGTCCAAACGTTCGTCACGGGAGAGTTCCTTTCTGCAGTCTGCTCTCCGATACGGCAAGTGAAATTACGATCTATAGATCGCAAGCGACCGCAAGGCCGTCCGTCATGCTGGCGGGGTGGCTGCTGCTCCCGCTCATGTGCTTCTGGGACGCAACCTCGTGCGCCTACGCGACCAGAGGAGAATGACTCAGGAAGCGTTGGCCGAGAAGGCCGACATCAGCCATCGCTATCTGCAAAGCTTGGAAGCAGGCAAAAAGCAGCCGTCCATTAACGTGGTGACCCAGCTACGGGTAGTGATTAACCAACCGTTGACAAGATGAGAGGGAGCGGGATGATTCCGGATGCTTTCAACGACGGTGGTTCATCACTGCCCGCATTGCGGCGGCGAGCGTTTGCAGAAGAACGGGCACGCGGAAGACGGGGCGCAGCGGGCCAGGTGCGTGGAGTGCCAGCGCACGTTTGTGCTCGCTCCCAAGGGGCCGCGCTACGACGAGGCGTTCAAGGCTCAGGTGGTGGCCGCCTACCAGGATCGTATGAGCATCCGTGGGATCACCCGCACCTTCGGAGTCTGCTACCAGACTGTCATGGTCTGGGTGGGGGAAAAAAATCCACCGCCTGCCGCCGTTCGAGGACACGCTCCGCCCAGCCAAAGCGGCGACGTGCTGGAGTTGGATGAACTTTGGAGTTTCGTGGAGCGAAAAACCCAGGAATGCTGGCTGTGGCTGGCGCTTTGCCGCAGAACCCGCCAGATCGTCGCCTACACGATTGGCGACCGCAGCCACGAAGGTGCCGTCAGCCTGCGTGAACACGTTCCTTTGGACTATCGACGCCGGGCCACCCGCAGTGACTACTGGCTGGCGTACGAAAAAGCGTTCCCTCAGCGCACCCACCGTTTCTGTGGCAAGCAGGAAGGCGAGACCAACCACGCCGAACGCTGGTTCGGCACGGTGCGTGCACGGCTGGGCCGACTGGTGCGCCGAACGTATTCCTTCTCCAAAAGCGTGCGGCGTCACCTCGACGCCATCCATCTTTTCATCAACACCTACAACATCCAGATTCAACAGCGATCAACGGTTGGTTAATCACTACCGGAAATTTTGACCGATTACCCCTATCTGGAAGCGGCGGACATCATCGCGTGCTTGGAGTTCGCCGCTGCGCAGAGCGACCACGCTTTGCTCAAAATGGCGTGAGTATCACCACTGGACGGCGTGAAGCCCTCGGAGACAGGCAAAACGATGCACCACGCAGTAGAACCAGACGGGTTTGTGGTGGTGTCCGGTGTCCTCGGCATCACCGAACGAGAAGAACTGTCTGACGCGCTTGGTTCCGTCTCTGGAGCCGGGAGGCGCGGGTTGTTGGCACTGCCTTTGGTGGCAGAGTTAGCCCGCTCGACGCACCTGCATCATCTCGTGCGCCCGCACGTCGCCCACGAGCCATTTCCTGTGCGCGCCATCTTCTTCGACAAGTCATTGGCCAGTAACTGGCTCGTGCCATGGCACCAAGACCTGACGCTAGTGGTGCGTGCATACGCCGAGGTTTCCGGCTTTGGTCCTTGGAGCATGAAGGACGGCGTCCCGCATGTTCAGCCACCCATCGAACTCCTGGAACAAATGCTCACCGTGCGCCTGCATCTGGACGACGCCGACGAGACCAACGGCGCGCTTCGCGTCTTGCCCGGCACGCACCGCCTGGGCCGCCTCTCGCCTGCCCAGGTGCAGGAACAACGCGTCCGACAAGCTGATGCGCTCTGCACGGCAGCGGCTGGAGACGCCCTGCTCATGCGCCCGCTGCTCCTCCACGCCTCGGGTCGTTGACCGATGCAAACCGCCGCCGCCGCGTGTTGCACATCGAGTACGCCGCCTTCGCACTGCCCGACGTTCTCCAATGGCATGAAGGAGCCTGACAAGGAGCGACGCGGCCTCTTGCGCGATCTGACCGACCCGCGTTGGATCAAGGCCAAAGGGGCCTTGTTTCTACTTTTGGGCCTGCTGGCGGCAGGTCTGCTGCTGGCCGAGCACCCGTCTTTGATCGACGCAATCCTGCTGTTGATCTGCGTGTGGGGCTTTTGCCGCGTGTACTACTTTGCTTTCTACGTCATCGAGCACTATGTTGATCTTCCCACGGTAACGTGGTTCTCCCGCACTTTGTGTGGAAGTGGGCCAACCTCCCGTAATACGGAACAATCCCAGAGGGACAAACCTGTGCGGCAAGGCTGCCGTGCCGATCCATCCACACAAAGTGCGGAAGAACCACGAAATCGTGGGAAGATCACTCTTCTCGTTCATCACGCTTCTCGTGCATCAGCAACCCGCCTGGCAGGCCTCCTTCCGCCAAGCCGCGTGGTACAAAAAAGCGTTGCCCACCTTCTCGGATGCGTTGGCTCAAGTGCGCCGCTGTCTCTGGCGGCAACTGGCTTTTTGCATGTCAAAAGAGAACATCGACAGCCGAAAACCTCCCGCTGCTCTCTTTGAACACCTCGGCGAAATGCTCGCCTACGCCGCCTGATTTTGGATAAAGTCGAGCTAAGTGCCTATCCGGATAATGGCGCAGTGGGATGCGATACAGGTGGGTGAACACCGCACCCGCCAAGAAGAAAGCCCGTCGCCGTCCCCGCGCCAAGCGCATCAAGAGCACCGGGGGCTGCTTCGGGTTGACCGATGAGCTTTGGGCGTTGATTGAGCCGCTCTTGCCCGTGCACCAGAACCCGCACTTTCTTGGTGGCGGGCGGCCCCGCGTGCCGGATCGTGTCTGCGCCGACGCCATCTTCTTTGTGCTGCGCACGGGATGCCAGTGGAACGCGCTCAATGCCACGGGGCTTTGCGCCTCCTCCACGGCGCACGACCGCTTCCAGGCGTGGGTAGAGGACGGCTTCTTTTTGCGCTTCTGGCAAGCAGGCCTAACCGAGTACGATGCGTTCAACGGCATCGACTGGGCCTGGGTGAGCACCGACGGGGCGATCACCAAGGCTGCCTTGGCGGGGGAAAAAAACCGGGCCTTCGCCGGTGGACCGCAGCAAGCAAGGCACCAAACGCTCATTGCTCGTGGAGGGTGGCGGCGTACCCATCGGCCTGTCGGTGGCCGGAGCCAACCGCAACGACTTCAAGTTGCTTGAGGCCACCCTCCAAAGCATCCCCGTCGCCAGGCCGAAGCCCACCAAACGCCACCCGCAGCACGCCTGCCTGGACAAGGGCTACGACTTCGACGAGGTACGCGCCGTCTTGCACGCCTACGGCTTCGTGGCCCACAGCCGCTCGCGGGGCGAAGAAGCTAAAGCCAAGAAAAAGAAGCGCGGCCACCAAGCCCGCCGCTGGGTGGTCGAGCGCACCCACTCCTGGTTCAACCGCTTTCGTAGCATCCTCACGCGCTGGTGCAAGAAAGCCGCCAACTACCAGGGCATGCTCTGCTTCGTCTGCGGCTTGACCGCCTACCGTGCCGCAGGATTATTCGGATAGGCACTAAGCTCGACTTTATCCATTTTTGGAGACGCTCCCTGCTGGAGAACGGCTTGCGAAAAGGTTTTTTGCATGTCGGTGTGCAAAAGGTGATGTTTAAAAACTCCCGTCCGCTGTGGCTGAAGCACTTGCACGCCCTCGGAAAACCGGCCCGCAAAAATGGATAAAGTCGAGCTAAGGCATCCAAGGTTTCCTTCCAATACTGCCGCGTCCGGCGTTTGATGCTCACGTCGTCGGCGACCCGCTGCATGTGGAGCGACGCCGCCTCACCGAACGTCATTTTGGCGTTCGAGGCGTCGATTTCCTTGCCCTTGCGTTCCCGGTGCTCCTTGAGGACGACCGCGAGCCGGGCTTCGGCCACGGAAAAATGGGACGTTTTGAGCGCCTTCCAAATTTCTTTGCCATTGAGAAAAAGCCGTGCATAGTAACGGCCTGACTTGTGGCGGACGAGGTTTTGAAGCCGCGTCTTTTCCCATGTTTTCACGGTTTTTTCGGCTTGCATACCGGGACCGTAGAAGATAACCGTGAAAAGATCAACGTGGCAGGCAACTTCGGAGGTCATTCTCAGAGGTAAAGCACCCGTAGCTCAATTGGATAGAGCATCTGACTACGGATCAGAAGGTTTGAAGTTCGAGTCTTCACGGGTGCATGCCTCAACGAGAGAGACTTGCGCAAGGAAAATTTTTCGAGAAAAGTGTGCTTGGACATTTTTTGGACACTTTTCGTGGTCTGGCCGCTCGACGATTGGTGGCAGCCATAGTCCTCTGTCTGGGATGGTGGCATGTAGTTGGCTTGTGTGGTCGCTTATCTCGAGGATCGTTACCTCAGGGTTGACTATTGAGTCTGCTGCGGAGTTTCCGGCGCACGGTTCACTGGCATCAGTCGTATGTCGTCTTGCTGTGAGATGCGGTGAACGATCCAGAGGAACTTTGTGGCCTGCGCCGAGAGCTCATTTCTTGGTGGCTGGGGCTTGCCAGAATCCGTTGCATGTTCCGGTGATGGGCCTGTGATTGAGGCCCGCAAAACTGGTCCAGATTGAAGGAGAGGTTCCCACCTGAAAAGATAGGAACCGCACCATGAAGCAGAAGAGACGCCCCACCGAGGAGATCATCCGCATCCTCCGAGAAGCCGACAGCGGCAAAAGCGTCGCAAGCGTCTGCCGCGCCCACAACATCGCTCCCGCCAGCTTCTACCGGTGGAAGAAGAAGTTCGGCGGCATGGAGATGGAAGGACGCCCGCAAGTACCGGGAACTGGAAAAAGAAAATGGCGAGCTACAGCGGTTTTCACGGTGATTGAAAGGTGGTAAGCTGTGGACCTGCGAGCCTACAGCGTGGATCTGCGGGAGCGGGTGGTCGGAGCGGTGGTAGCCGAAGGCTGGAGCCAGGCGCAGGCCGCCCGGATCTACAGGGTCTCCGAGCCGAGCGTGAGCCGCTTTGTGGCCGCCTACGAGGCGGGCGGCGACCTGGCGGCGCGGCGGGGTGGCTGGTTCAAACACTGCGAGTGTGCGCTGCCCTTGCAATCACCGTGAAAATTGCTGTAACGACGCTCCGCCGTTTTTTCCGGAGCGCCAACGGCGCGGCGTCATCTGCCTTCTTCTCCGGAACGCCAACGGCGCGGCGTCATAAAAGCCTAGGGCAACGCCCTAGGTATGCCGCATCTCCCGGTGCCAGCGCTGAAGGCGCGATTCATGTGCGTGGGCCGTCAGTCCCACACGTAGCGTTCGTCAAAGGCAACGCCGTGCCGCCGGAGAAACTCGCGGTACTCCTCCTGAAAACTGCGGTGACGATGGTGCTCCTCCTGCGTTTCGATGTAACGAATGACCGATTCCATCTGGCTCACGCTGACCGAGAACGCTCCGTAACCGCGTTGCCACGCAAATTCGACACACCCGGCGTCCTGGTCCTTGATCCACTTGGACGAGACCTTTTTCATGCGCTCGACGAATTCGGCCTGCGTGACCGTGCGAGGCAGCGTGGCCAACACATGCACATGGTCCGCGACACCGCCAACCCGGTAAGCCTCGGCCTCCATGTCACGACAGACCGTTGCCAGATAAGCGTGCAGACGGGTACGAGGGTCTGGGGTGAGAAATGCCTGCCGATCCTTTGTACTGAATATGTAATGAATGATGACGTGGTTGAGCGACTGCGGCATCGGTGGAGCATGCCGCAAAGTTGATCCGAAATGAATCGCGCTTTCAGCGCTTGTTTCCAGTTTGCTCGATTACCTAGGGCGTTGCCCTAGGCTTTTATGACGCCGCGCCGTTGGCGCTCCGGAAAAAACAGCGGAGCAGAAAGTAAACCTACCCTTGCCAGTCGAGCAAAAGTGGTGTTTCTTGTCCGTTCCCAAACGCGAGCCATCCCAAAGAATCGCGCCGTTGGTCCCTGGATTGCCTGCCGCTGTGCCGGCCATCGACTCGCCAGGGGTAACCCGGTGCCTCAGAAGTAGAAAGACCGACCATGCCGATCCGCCTCGGGCGTTTTGAAATGCCCAAAACCTTGTCGAAAGACGAGTCCACCGCCACCCCCACCTACACCCGTTTCACGGCCGAACCCTTCGAGGCCGGCTACGGACACACCGTCGGCAACTCGCTGCGCCGCGTGCTGCTTTCCTCGCTGGAAGGCGCGGCCATCACGGCCGTGCGCGTCAACGGCGCGCAGCACGAGTTCACCGCGCTGCCCGGGGTCGTCGAGGACATGACCGAGATCATCCTCAATCTCAAGAAAATCAAGTTCAAGGCCAACGACCACGAGGTCCGCAACCTGATCCTGAGCACCACCAAGGAGGGCGCCATCACCGCCGGCGACATCCAGGCGACCTCGCAGTGCGAGGTGCTCAACCCCGAGCAACTCATCTGCACGGTCGACAAGAAGATGAAGTTCGACGCCGAGTTCGAGGTACGCGTCGGCCGCGGCTTCGCCACCGGCGAGGAAAACAAGCGCGCCGACCAGCCCATCGGCCTGATCCCGATTGACTCGATCTTCTCGCCCGTCACGAAGGTCAAATATTCCGTGGAAGCCACCCGCGTCGGCCAGCGCACCGATTACGACAAGCTCGTGCTCGACGTGCACACCGACGGCCGCCTGGACCCCAACGCGGCGCTCTTGCAGGCGAGCGCGATCCTGCGCCACCACCTCGACGTGTTCGTCAACTACGACGAGAACGTCGTCGAGTTCGACATGACCCCGGAGGGCGTCAGCCAGGAAAACGCCAAGCTCAAGAAGCTGCTCAACATGTCGGTCAACGAGATCGAACTGAGCGTGCGCGCGGCGAATTGCCTCAACAACGCGAACATCACCACCGTCGGCCAGTTGGCGCAGAAGACGGAGGGTGAGATGCTCAAGTACCGCAACTTCGGCAAGAAGTCGCTCAACGAGATCAAGGACAAGCTGCAACAGCTCGGCCTCGGACTGGGCATGAAGTTCGACAGCGGCCTGGTCGAACTGCCCGTGGGCGGCGGCGACGGCGCGGACGGCGTGGGTGCCGGGCTCGGGTTCAACGACTAACAGCAGAAACGCGGAACGCGGAAGTAGGAGGTAGCGGAGAGAGGCAAACCGTGCTTCTCTCTCCTCCCACTTCCGAGTTCCCACTTCCGACTTCCGACTTCGTCATGAGACACCAAAAGAACACCGTCAAGCTGGGCCGCACGGCCGAGCACCGCAAGGCGCTCCTGGCCAACCAGGTTTGCAGCCTCATCGAGCACCACCGCATCAAGACCACCCTCGCCAAGGCCAAGGCGGTGCGTCCGTTCGCGGAGAAGATGCTGACCCTCGGCAAGCGCGGCACGCTGCACGACCGGCGCAACGCCATCTCGTACCTCCACAACACCGGCATGGTGAAGAAGTTATTTGAGGAAATCGCCCCGCGCTCCTCCGGCCGCAACGGCGGCTACACCCGCATCATCAAGCTCGGGCCGCGCATGAGCGACAGCGCGCCGATGGCCTACATCGAGTGGGTGGATTCCGCCCCGGTCGTGGACGATCTGGCTCCCAAGCAGGTCGGCGCGCCCGCCGACAAGAAGGCCGCCAAGCCCGCGACCGAGGAAAAGTCCGACGCGACGCCCGCGAAAGCGAAAGCTCCCGCCAAAGAAAAATCCGGCGACGCCAAGAAGAAGAGCGGCACCACGGGTTCCAAGCGCGCGGCGAGCATCGCCAAGCGCGCGGAAACCAAGACGCGCAAGGCCAACGCCAGCCCGACCCCGCAGGCCAAGGCCCGTTCGCGCGCCGGCAGCAAGGGCGGTCGCGGCGGCAAGAGGTAATCACACGCCGGGGACCAACCCCGATCCATTCAAGCGGCCCGCGTCGGAAACGGCGCGGGCCGTTTTGTTTTGGTGGCGGGTGCTGCTCGGGGAAACTGTTGATTCCGTCGTTGGCTCCCGTGACCGCCGCCTCCCGGGACCATCGGCGGCAAAAAATCGTCGGTAGTCCGAGCCAAGCCCTTCAATTATTTTTTTGGGCGGCCAGCCTGCGCTTCAAGCCGGGCAAAAATAGCCCCAAAATAGATCGTTCCCCCTCTGGACGCCCTCTGAAAACGCCCGCGAGGACGTTCACGGATTGTTCACGGAAACGGCGGCTGAGACAGGGATTCGACCGGGCTGTTCAAAATTTTCTACAAATTATTTTTGACACTGCCCGCCGA
>CALMVM010000002.1:0-282 GCA_937873255.1 uncultured Verrucomicrobiota bacterium
TACCAGCGGAGGGCAACACAAACGAACCTCAACGCCGTCGTTTGGTGGCGCGCTCCAGTTCCTCTTGCGTGGCCCAGGTCACTTGCGAAACGGAATTATTCTTGGGATTCAGCTCATCAGTTTTCACGATGGTGTAAGGCCGAGGTAAATTTCCGTCGCCGTCTATCGGCAGGGTTGAGATCTTGGCCATGTCGACGATCCGCAACCATTGCTGCGAACTGTTCGCCGGCTGATTTTGCACTTCGATTTGCACGATGTAGCGTCCGTTGACGAGGATGCGCA
>CALMVM010000002.1:363-3091 GCA_937873255.1 uncultured Verrucomicrobiota bacterium
CCGCTCCCCCGCTGCTCCCGAGGGACTCTGACGCGCAGGAAAACCGCCGAGCGTCAGGCTTTGAACCGTGCCGGGCTTTGTCGAAGGGGTCTTCTCAAATTCGCTGATCGAGCTGCGGAAGTAACCCGTATCAACGATGGTAACTCGCAAGACAGGCGGCGGAGACGGCGTGCTGCCGGGACTGGCAGCATCAGCGGGCGGAGTGTAATTAAATTCACGCGTGGCTTGCGAAGTCGCCCAGACCATCATGAAGTTATTGGCTTGCGACTGCTTGAGTTCCCATTTGTCTGGCGCTTTCGGCAGTAGCGCCAGGAGGTCCGCCGGAGGCAGCGGGATCACCTGTTTGTGTACGGCAGGCGAGGGAGTCGCCACGGGTGGAACCGGACCGGGCGGCAAAGTTTGCGCCCTCAAAACAAGCGGACCAAACCCGATGGAGACGATGATGGAAGTAACGAGTAGAAAAAAGCGCATCAGTCGAGATACTTGAAGTAGATCACACGGTATTTCATCGTGGCACTCACCGGGTTGTTTGCTTTTTCGAGCGCGCTGGTCGTGTAACGCGACTGTGCCTTGGAGTTGTAAGGATCATATTGAGAATTCATCGTGGCATTGGCGGGGTCGGTCGAGTTGATCGGATAGGTGGGGGGATCAGGTCCATCGAGCTTCTCCCAATCGTAGGCGGTGGCGGTGGTCGGCGTGGGTGCCGCACCGGGTTGAGTGGCTCCCTCGGTGAGCGAATCGTACGTGCCTCCCGCGCCGACGTTGCCGTTGCCGGCGACGCCGTCCACGCCGGGCCACAGGTAGCGTTCGACGATGGCTTGGAAACGTTTTTCACCTGTGACTAGATCGCCTTTTTCGTACTGACCATACTGGTGGTTAGTCGATACTTTCTTGATCGTTTGAGCCACGCCCCAGACACAGAAGGTGTTCGATTTTGTCGTGATGGTGCTGGCGAAGTTACGCACGGTGGCTTCCCTGACGAAGTCGGTCACCGTGGTATCATCGGCCACACCTTTGATTTCGCAGATCTCGCCGGGATAGTTATAGAACTTGCGTGTGCCGGCGTAGGTGCTCCCACCGCTGGCAAGAGTATGGTCAACGATGTTTTGCGCGGTGTTCTGTCCGGCCCGCGTGTTGTTCAACAGCGCGCGCAGTGGCACCAGACGCTTCGGCGCGGTGAAGTTGCCGCTGTTGGGATAGATGGCGGCGTTGATGTTGATTTTGCCGGCCGTGCTGTTCATCTTTGCGATGTCGGCCCAACCGGTTGATGTTGCCGACGGCGAGATGGTGGGAGCGAACAGGTCGAGCAGCAGCCAATCAGGCAATTCGGCCGACGATTGGCTCGGCTGGAGCTTCAGCGTCGATCCGAAGATGCCGCGCTGCATCCCCGTCGGCACCAGGGAGAACAAGCCGATGGAAGGATGCGGCAGGGCATTGGCCGTTGTTCCAGAAGGGGGAGCCATGTCTACATAGCCAAATTTGTCCAACGTGTACCCGTTTGCCAATGCGGCGACGGTCGCGCCGTTGTACGTTTTGCCGAGGGTATCGGTCGGCAAAAGGGTTGGCTGATCGTTTCCGGCGGAATCCTTCCACGAAGGCACCCACATTTTCGAGGAGCCGCCGGTGCGTGGATCTGCCACCCACAAGCTGCGCGTGTAAGGATTCCCCGCATCCGGGAATTGGCTGAGGTCCAGTTTGAAGTCGAACTCCACGCAATCATCCGTATCGTCCGACGGAGGATAAAAGGGAGAGGTCAGGTTGGAGCCGGGACCCGAATCGTTCCAACTCGTCGAAGCGGCCACCGCTCCCGGGTCGTACTTGTCCCAGACAGGGATGAGTTGGGAGGGCGGTGCTTTGTATTGTCCGGCGTAAGCCTGGCTGACACTTTGGACGAACAGCCGCATTCTCATCTGGACCCGGACGGTGCCGGTGGTGGAGAAGGTAACGTCCCCATTCGGACTGCTGTTGAAGTTCGCACCGTTGCGCGCGTAGAATTGCGGAGTCAGAGAGGGATCGACCACGTTTTGGATCGGCAGCAAGGTGCGGCGACGTTCACCTGTGGCAGGGTCTGGAAGGCTTCCCGTGTTAAGGAACGCCTGCATTTTCTTGATGCCGTGGACCGCATTGTCGAGATACTGACTGTCCGACTGGGCGGCCGAGGCAGTGCTATTATCTTCTGTGACCTTGTACTCCAGGTGTGTCAGCCCCACGAAGAAGTCGCACGATTGCTGGCTGAAGTCGGCCGTCGGATAGCCTGGCGGCAGCCACACTCCATAAGAGGCCGTAAAAAGGAGGCGGTATTTCTTGATGTTGTCGACGGTCTGTGACTGCGGCAGGATGTTCAGGCAGATCTCGTCGATCATCGGGCGCGGCATCGCCGGGACGATGGCCTTGCCGCTCGCCCCGACGGGAACGGCGGCGTTCGGGTAATTGACTGACCCTGACGATCCCGTCATCCCCGGTGGGAGATGGTTGCCGAAAATCGCGGACAGGCCCGGCGTGCTCGCCGCGTAGGGCCCGAGATCGGCGAACGACCCCATCGCGACGAGGTTCCATGCCACCTGATCGGCCTCCCGGACGGCGGCGTCGTTGCCTCCCCATTTGTCCACGAAACTGCGCGCGGGCATCCCAGGCCAGTTGTTGCTGCTCAGGATCGAAGAGATTTTTTTGGCCGTGTAGTACATCGCCGTGTAATCCTGATAAGGGTTGCGGGCGGGGTAACCGGAAG
>CALMVM010000003.1 GCA_937873255.1 uncultured Verrucomicrobiota bacterium
GCACAACAGCATGGTCGGACGGTCCCGTACCTCTGAAATTGCTCCCCGTTGGCGGGCGGTTCGCATCGGTTCCACACAAAGTGTGGAAGAACCACGTTACCGTGGGAAGATCAGTGGCTCTGGGGCGGCGTGGGATTGTTGCTGTCCACCCCGCTGACCGTGTGCATCGTGGTGCTGGGACGCTACGTGCCGCAGTTCGAATTCCTGAACACGCTCCTGGGCGACGAGCCGGTGCTGCCGCAGGACGCGCGACTCTACCAACGCCTGCTCGCCGGCGATCAGGAGGAGGTTTCCCAGTTCGTCGATGAATACCTGGCCGAACATCCGGCCGCCGAGTTTTACGACCGCGTGCTCGTCCCCGCGCTCAACCAGGCGCAGACCGACGCGCAAGCAGGCAACCTCGGCAGCGACCGGCAGCAGTTCATCCTCCAGACCACGCGGACCCTGGTCGATGAGTTGCGTGAACGCCCCGCCCGGGAACTGATCCCCGACGCGGCGGCGGATGCGTTCGTGGAGAATGCGCCGACCGATGTGCCGGCCGCACCGCCCGCGCGCATCCATCCGGAGGAGCTGCCGTTGCGCGTGCTGATCGTGCCGGTGAAGACCGAGGCGGATGAACTGGCCGGGGATATGTTGGCGCACCTCTTCGCGCTCGGCGACGTGGGCAGCAAGACCCTTTCCCACAAGGCGCTCGCCAACGAGGTGCTCGACGCCGTCGCCGCCGACGAGGTCGGCATCGTCTGTCTTTCGCTGGTGCGGCCGTTCGCGGTGATGCAGGCGCGCTACCTGACCAAACGGCTGCGCAAACGCTTCCCGCAACTCAAGGTACTCATCGGCCTGTGGGACTCGAAACGTCCGTCGGTCGGTTCGCACCGCAACCTCCAAACGGTCCAGGCGGACTGGGTGGTCGAGTCCTTCGGCGGCGCGCTCGCCGAGATCTGCCCGCTGGTACATTGCCTGCCGAACCCGGCGCTCGAAAGCACTCCTGAAAACGCGCTCCGAGCGGCGGAAACGGTGCCGGCTGCCTGACCCGCGCGGCCCGATCCCGGCTGGCGACGGTGGAAGCTCGTCAGACCGGCTTGAGCACGATGATCACGGCCCCGGCCAGAATGAGGCCGCCGCCGACCCACTGGTGCCAGGAAAGCCGCTCGCCCAAAAAGAGGGCCGCCAACGCGATGGCAAACACCACGCTGAGCTTGTCCACCGGAGCCACCTGCGAGGCCTCGCCCAACTGGAGCGCGCGGAAGTAGCACAGCCACGATAACCCCGTGGCCAGCCCGGAGAGCGCGAGGAACGTCCAGGTGCGCGGGGCGAGTTGCGCCACGCCGCGCGCCGCTCCCGTGGACGCGACCAGCACGCAGACAAAGATCAGGATCACCCCCGTACGGATGGCGGTGGCGAGGTTTGGGTCAACGCCCGTCACGCCGACCTTGGCCAGGATGGCGGTCAACGCCGCGAACACGGCAGAGCCGAGCGCCCAGAACATCCAGTTTGTCATGTGGAAAAAAGATCGGCGCAGATTTGGATGGCAAGTGAAAATCGGGCTATCTCAAAACACGCAAGTGTTGCTACGGTCAACCCGCAAGCAACCACGAGCCGACGGCTGCCGCCAAGCCGACGACCAACCAGGGCGGACACTTCCAGAAGACCAGCAGGCCAAAGGCCGCCAGTGCCAACACGAAATCGGCGGGCGCTTGGACCGCGCTCGTCCAGACCGGTTGGTAAAGCGCCGCCAAAAGCAGTCCGACGACCGCCGCGTTCGCTCCCTGCAATATCCCTCGTGCGCCCGCACGCCGTCGCACCCCTTCCCAGAACGGGAGCACGCCCGCGACGAGCAATCCCGTCGGCAGATAGATGGCTCCCAGGCACAGCAGCGCCCCTGCCCAGCCGCGCGGACGCGGCGCGGTAAGACTCGCGCCGAGGTAGGCGGCAAAGGTGAACAGGGGACCGGGCACGGCCTGCGCCAGCCCATAGCCCGCCAGAAAACGGTCGCGGCTGATCCAGCCCGGCGGCACCGTCTCGGCCTGCAAAAGCGGCAGCACGACGTGCCCCCCGCCGAAGACCAGGGCACCCGAGCGGTAGAAGCCGTCGAAAACGGCCACGCCCGGGCTACCGGTGGCCGCGCGCAGCCACGGCAGGCCCAGGAGCAAAACGAAGAACAGCGCGAGGGCGGCCAGCGCGCCCCGGCGTCCGAGTCCCAGCACCGTCAGGGCAGCCGTGGGCGCTGGCGTTGGCAAGGCAAGGTCCACCCGCAGGAAAGCCCAGCCGAAGAGTCCGCCCACTGCCAGCACGGCCGCCTGCGTCCAAGCGTGCGCTGAGAGCACGAGCGCGAGGGCGCACGCGACGAAAGCCACCGAGGCGCGCACCCGGTCCGGGCAGAGCCGCGTCGCCATCGTCCAGACCGCCTGCGCCACCACCGCCACGGCGGCGAGCTTCAGCCCCCGGAGCCAACCGGCGTGGCTCGCCCCGTCGCCCAACGCCGCGACCCCATAGCCGCAGAGCGTCATCGCCACGGCCGAGGGCAAGGTGAAGCCCAACCACGCCAGCAAGCCGCCGGGCAGGCCGCCGCGCAACAGACCGATGGCAAAGCCCAACTGGCTGCTGGCCGGCCCCGGCAAAAACTGGCAGAGCGCCACCAGGTCCGCGTAGGCTGCCTCCGAGAGCCAGCGCCGACGCTGCACGTACTCGGCGTGGAAGTAGCCCAGGTGCGCCACCGGCCCGCCGAAAGAAGTACAACCCAGCCGGAGCGCCACGACGAAGATTTCCCCCAAGGAAACGGCGGGCGAGTTTCGTGTCCCTGACATGGCGGCATCCAAGGGGGATCATCACGCCGAACCGATCAAGATGCCGACGATGAACACGAGCACGCCGCCGACGACAACCTGGAACGTGGCGCTGAGCAGCGGGGTGTCCATGTAGCGGTGTCTGATCCAGGCGATCACGGCCAACTCAACGGCCACCACGACGACGGCCACGCACATGGCGTAGTAAAAACTGGTGATCAGAAAGGGCAGCGTGTGCCCGATGCCTCCCGCCGTGGTCATCAACCCGCACACCAGCCCGCGCGTCCACGGATGCCCGCGCCCGCTCAAGACGCCGTCGTCCGAGAGGGCTTCGGCGAATCCCATGGAGATGCCCGCCCCGATGGAAGCCGCCATGCCCACCAGAAACGCCGTCCAACTGTTGTGCGCGGCGAGCGCGGCGGCGAACACCGGTGCCAGCGTGGACACGCTGCCGTCCATCAACCCGGCCAAGCCCGGCTGGACCACCTGCAACACGAAGCGCCGCCGTTCCGACTCGTCTTCTTTTTCTCGTGCGCCGGATGCCTTCTGCTGTTCGTCCATCGCCTCCGCCAGGCCGTGGTGTTTGGTTTCCTCCGCCGCCAGGTCGCCGAGGAGTTGGCGCACGCCCGCGTCGCTGGTCTGAGTGATGGCCGCGCGGTAGAAGCCGCGTGCTTCCTCCTCCATCGTCTCCACCTCGCGCCGGATCATCGGCAAGGTCAGCAGGGCATGGGTCCATAGGGGCTTGCGCGCGAGAAAACCTTTCACGTCCTGGCGGCGGATCAGCGGGATGTGCTCGCCGAAGCGTTCCCGATAGTGGCCGACGAGGCGATGCCGGTGGTCGTCCTCCTCATCGTGCATGGCGAGCAGGGTCCTGGCGGTGTCGGGGAAATCGCCGCCGATGCGCCGCGCCAGGTCGGCATAGATGCGGCCGTCTTCTTCTTCGGACTGGATGGCGAGAGCGAGCATCTCCTGCACGGTCAGATCCTCGAGCGTCTTGGGCATCGCTGAGTATGCGCCGAAAACCGGTCCGCTCCAATGGAAGTTGCTGCCTCGAAACGGCAGCAGGTCGGGCAGGTCTGTTTCCCTCGCCACCCGAAACGAAGATGAACCCGCGCCACACCATTTTGGGCGGTAATGGGCCGCAGCCACGCAGGCAGGCACGTTCCAGTAGAGGGGGCGAAGGCCGGTGATTTTACCGGCCCTGACGGCGACCACCTGTGTCATGGGCAGTTCCATCCATTCACCCGTTGCCCGATGCGGGTTGCCAGCGTGCCTACGATGACCTCGGCGGCGCTCACCTCGGACAGCGCGCGCGCAATGGCGCGCTTGTTGCACGCCGGAAACACCGGGTCGTAGAAATAATAACACCGCGTCCGCTGCAGGAGGTTGCCACCGGTCGTGGCCATGTTGCGCAACTGTGCCGAAGCTCCGGCCAAGACCGCCTGAATCAACAACGGGTAATGCTCCGCGATGAGCGGGCGCGCGGCCAGGTCCGAGTTGCGTGCCAGCGCGCCGACACGCACACCTTTTCCGCCGGGGAGTTCTTCTATTTTGGCGAGGTCGAGTCGGCTGATGTCCACGAGGTGGTCTGGCGCCTCCACGCCAAGCGAAACCGCGCGACTCCTTGACGGTTCGATGGCAGTAAAGTTGGCCACGTCAGCCATGACCCGTCAAGCAACGGCACGAATGCCTGCTGCTCTGCAACCCGGCGACCGGCCTGCCTCATTCGTGGGATTTTGTGCGCGGCCACAGGCGGCTCTCCGCGCTGCCGGTGACCGGCCGCTTGCTGGTCAACGATGCGCACACCTACCGGGAAGCGTGTCTGGCCGGCCTGGGCGTCGCCCGGTTGCTGCACGTCGGCATCGATGCCTTTCTGAAGTCGGGCAAGCTGGTCGAATTGTTCCCGGCTTGGGGGGACGAGTGTTACCCGCTCTGGGCTTACTACCCCTCCCGGCAGTTCATGCCCGCCAAAGTCCAGGCGCTGCTGAGCTCCTGGAAACCTTGCCAAAGGAAGGGGTCATCCGATAACCGGTCGGCCATGGCCGAATCGCCGAAACGGAGTGCGCCACCGCTCTGAAGGACCGCCGGGAGGCTCCTACGAGATTTGAGACGCGGGACAGGTTCGCGGCGTTCTACCTGGATGGTTCCGGCAGATCCATCTTTGGCATGAACAACAAACGCCGTAGCATCAACGGAAACGTCAGCCCCTGCACGACGACCGAAAACACCACGACCACGTAGGTCACCGTCAGCAGCACCTCGCGCTGACGGCCGCCGGGCAGCGACAACGCCAGGGCCACCGGGATGCCGCCGCGCAACCCGCCCCAGGTCAACAGCCGCACGCTGCCCACCGGAAACGGCCGGCCGGGTTCGGGCCAGCTGACCGTCAGCAACGCGCCGATGCTCAGCCAGCGCGCGGCGAGCACCACCGGCACGGCCGCCAACCCGGCCAGGAGCGCGCCGCCGGTCGGATGCAGGGAAAGCACCGCCAGCCCGATCAGCACGAAGAGCACGGCGTTGAGGATGCCGTCGACCAGTTCCCAGAAATCATCCAGCCGCCCCCGGCTCTGCTCGGACATGACGCGGTGGCGGGCGAGGTTGCCCACGATCAACCCCGACACGACGATGGCCAGCGGCCCCGAGATGCCCAGAGCCTGGGCCAGGGCGTAACCGCCCGCCACCGTCGCCAGCGTCAGAAAAACTTCCACGCTGTAGTCGTCCACGGTTTTGAGTAATTGATAGGCCGTCCAGCCGAGCAGAAAGCCCAAGCCGAGGCCGCCGGCAACCTGCCGCAGCAGCAGGAGCCAGAAGTGTGGCCAGTCCGGTTGCGGCCCTCCCCCGTGGCCCAGCAACTGGTAGCAGGCGACGAAGGCGACCACGCCGATGCCGTCGTTGAAGAGCGACTCGCCCGCGATGCCGGTTTCCAGCATGCGCGGTGCCCCGGCGCGGCGCAGCATGTCGAGCACGGCCACGGGGTCCGTGGGCGAGATCATCGCGCCGAACACCAGGCAGTATACCCACGGCACGTCCAGGCCCAATGCCCCGAAGACCCAGCCCATCATCGTGGCCACGAAAAAGAGCGTCAGCACCACGCCCAGGGTCGCCAGGATGGTGACGGGCCAGCGGTGCTCGTGCAGCTCGTCGAGCCGCACATGGATGGAGCCGGCGAAGAGCAGGTAGCCCAGCAACCCGTCCATCAGCGTCGTGCCGAAGTCGATCCGGCCCGCGGAGGCTTGCACCTGCTGCGACCAACCGGCGCCCAGCTGGTTGGCGAGCAGGACCGACAGGGAAACGCCCAGGGAAAACAGGACCAGGGCGATGGTCGTCGGCAACTTCAGGAAGCGGGCATTCAGGTACGTGGCCAGCCCCGAGAAGGTCAGCAACAGCGCGATCAGCGAGGGAATATGCATGGCGGACGGTTTTGTCTGCATAGCCCGCCCGCTTCGGTGACTCCACTGTTTTCGATCCCACGGGGCCGAACTCGAACGCGGCAGGCAGGCAAGCACGCCGATCACGCTGGAAGTGGAGGCTGGGAAACTGGGCAAGTTGCCGTTGCCGCCGCTTCGTTTTAGTTTCGGCCAGCATGAACGCCCTCGCCCTCGTCCAGTTGGCTGTCTTTCTCCTGCTGGTGGTGTGCCTGGTCAAGCCGCTGGGCACTTATCTGGAGCGTGCTTTCACGCATCAACCCACTTTCTTGGACCCGGTGCTTTTGCCCATCGAGCGGTTCACCTACCGGATGCTGCGCGTCCGGCCCGAACGCGAGATGGACTGGAAGCGTTATTCGCTGGCGTTCGTGCTCTTTGGCGTGGTCAACATGGTGGCGCTCTATCTCGGGTTGCGCTGGCAGGCGTCCTTGCCGTGGTTCTTTCCCGGCGCGATGACCACGCCCACGACGCCCGACCTCGCGGCCAACACCGCCGTTAGCTTCGTGACCACGACCACCTGGCAGGCCTACGCGGGCGAGACGACGTTGAGCTACTTCAGCCAGCTTCTGCTCGTCGGGCAGAATTTCCTGGGGGGTGCGGCGGGCTTGGTCGTGGGCATCACGTTCGTGCGCGGGTACGTGCGTGAGAACACCACAAACCTGGGCAACTTCTGGGTGGACCTCGTGCGGGCGCTGTTGTGGGTGCTCCTGCCGTTGTCGGTGGTGGGCAGCCTGTTCCTGATCGCGCAGGGCGTCCCGATGAACTTCCTGCCGTACACCGTCGTGCACACGGTCGGCGGCGGGACGCAGACGATTGCCCAGGGACCGGTCGCCGCGCTGGAGTTCATCAAGAATCTGGGCACCAACGGCGGCGGCTTCTTCAACGCCAACGGCGCGCATCCCTTCGAGAACCCGACCCCGCTGACCAATGTGGTCGAACTGCTCGCCATCGTCCTGCTCCCGGCGGCTTTCACCCATACCTTCGGACGGATGGTAGGCCGCCCGCGCGATGGTTGGGTGATCTTCTGGACGATGACCGCCCTCTTCGTGGCGGGCTATCTGGTGTGCGGCTGGGCGGAGGGCCACCCGAGCCCCGCGTGGGCGCAGGCCGTCAGCGGCGGCAACCTGGAAGGCAAGGAAACCCGCTTCGGGGTAGGTGGCTCGACGCTGGCGGCAGTCGTGACTTCCAACGGCGCCACCGGCTCTTACAACTCGATGCACGACAGCTTCCAGCCGCTGGGCGTGCTCGTGCCGCTGCTGAACATGCTTTTGGGCGAGATCGTCTATGGCGGCCTGGGCACGGGTTTGTACAGCATGGTGTTCGTCGCGCTGGTGGCGCTTTTCATCGGGGGATTGATGGTCGGACGCTCCCCGGAACACCTCGGCCGCCGCCTCGGTCCACCCGAGATGAAGATCATCGCGGTGTACACGCTCCTCGGTCCGGCGACGGTCCTGGTCCTGACCGCACTGGCCGTGATGACCCAGGCCGGTCGGGACGGACTGACGACCAACGACGGCGCGCACGGCTTCACCGAGATCCTCTTCGCCTATGCCAGCGCCTTGGCAAACAACGGCCAGAACATGGCGGGCTTGAGCGCCAACAGCGTGTTCTACAACGTCACGACGATGATCGCCATGCTGGTGGGACGCTACGGTCTGGCGGTGCTGGCCTTGGCGCTGGCCAGCCGGTTCGCCGCCACGTCCCGACGACCGGCCAGCTCGGGCACCGTGCCGTCCGACGGCGTCCAGTTCGGTGTGCTGCTCGCCGCGACGGCCGTGCTGGTCGGCGCGTTGAACTTCCTGCCGGCGTTGGCGCTCGGGCCGCTGCTGGAACATTTTTCCATGCTGCGTTGAGCAGGCTTCCGCCCGAGCGCTCGGCGTGACGACGACGCATGGTGGCAGCAACCGCACGCAACGAACACAAACGGCGGCGATCATCCCGGAGGCCGATGCTTGTCGGGAGAGGTGCCGAATCGGTTTCGCACCGGCCGTGATCGCGAAGACACGCCGGCCTTCCATCACCCTTTGAGCTTCGTTGGTGCGGTGGCCACGGCCAGGAAGTTGCGCGGCACCCGCGAGGCATGTTCCCGCAGCCAGATCATTTGTAGCTGGTAGGTGCCCAAGGCTGAGTCCAAGCGTTTGACCCGGCAGTCCGGTACGGAAGCGCTCACGGCGTCGCCGGGCAGGATCGCCACGCCGTAGCCCGCCGCCACCAACGCCAGGACGTTTTTGTGTCCATCCACCGGGCGAACCCGTCGCGGGGCGTACCCCAACTCTTTCCAGGCAGCGTCCAGGCCCTCGACGTAGGGGGGGCAGGCTCCCTGAGAGGCTTGCCGTCGACGTTCCCGCAGCATACTCCCCGTTCGCACGAGGTTTTGCGGCAGGTAGAATGGAGACGCAAGGCGATGCTTGGTTGGAAGCCTTGTCGCTCACGGAATGGCCTGTTCCTGCCGTGGTCGATTTCCTGACGCTGCGCCCGTTTGGACCGGAAACGTGGGGCCGGGCGCGTCACTTGGGACCGACAGTCTGGGCGCGATATTGGCAAAAGGCAGGTGCCTTCGTGTACGGACTCCAAACCGTCGAGATCGAGCAAGCCGCGCGGGAATTCCTCGCGCACGGTCGTCCATTCATCGCGATGGATGTACTCGCCTCGGCGCATTCCCAACAAAGCCAGCCATCTTGAGAACTCGTCGCTGAAGCCTTAGAGCTTGTTATGAACTGACATCGGCCCCGGTTATGTTGCTGGATGAGTGATC
>CALMVM010000004.1:0-260 GCA_937873255.1 uncultured Verrucomicrobiota bacterium
CTAACCACGAGCGAACATCATGGATCACAACCTGCCCCGCGTGACTGCCCGACTGCTGACCTCCTATCGGCACGTCGGCGGGATCAATAACATCGAAGTCGTTAACGTGCCTTCCAAACGCGCGGGCGGCACGATGTGCGAGGAGTTGTTGCAACTCCTCTTCCCCGGTTTTCACGACGAGAAACCGATCCTTTCCGACGAACTCCAGGCGATCACCGAACGCCGCGTCCAGAAGCTCACCGACCGCCTGAGCGAGGAAA
>CALMVM010000004.1:270-4056 GCA_937873255.1 uncultured Verrucomicrobiota bacterium
GCCTGCCCGGCGGTTGCTCGCTCCAACGCGCGCACGAGATCGTGTTCTCGTTCCTGGACGAACTGCCCGTCGTGCGCGAACTCCTGCGCACCGATGTCGAGGCCGCTTACGAGGGCGATCCCGCCGCGTCCAGCCTGGAGGAGATCATCGTCGCCTACCCATCCATCGAGACGGTCGCCATCCAGCGGCTCGCGCACGTTCTCTACAAGATGGACCTGCCGCTCATCCCGCGCATGATGACCGAATGGGCGCACGCGCGCACGGGCATCGACATCCATCCCGGCGCGCGGATCGGGCCGTATTTTTTCATCGACCACGGGACCGGCGTGGTCATCGGCGAGACGAGCGTGATCGGTTCCTGGGTCAAACTCTACCAGGGCGTGTCGCTCGGCGCGCGTTCGTTCCAGAAGGATGCGCAGGGCCGGCTCGTCAAGGGCGGCAAACGCCACCCCGATCTGGGCGACCAAGTCATCATTTACGCCAACACCACGGTGCTCGGCGCGGACACGCACGTCGGCGCGGGCAGCACGGTGGGCGGCAACGTTTTCCTCGTGCAGAGCGTGCCGCCGGATTCGCTGGTCCTCTACGAGGAAACCCAGTTGAAAATCCTGCCGAAGAAGGGCCGGGCCGCCGCGTCCGAGAACGCGCCGGAGCCGTTGTCGTACGACATCTGAGAATGTCTGGACTTCCGTCGGGCGTCGTCTCTACAACTGTGTCCTGACCATGAATCGCCGACCCGTCCTCTCCCTCCTCTGCGCGCTGTCGGTGCTTTCGGCCGGCACCGGCTGCAAGCGACTCGCCACGCTCGGCTCGGGCACGCATCTGGACGCGCCGCGCGAACCGGCGGCCCGCCCGGTGGACAACCGCAAGCGCGAGATCATCGTGGAGGTGACCACCGATCCCGCGGGCAACGTGGCGACGATCCATTTCCAGCGCAGCAGCGGCAAGGAGAGCCTGGATGCCTACGTCGCCGAGAGCATTCGTGAAGGGTGGCCGCACCAGCCGTCCACGAGGTCGGTCGCCGCCATCACCTATTCGGTGGAGAAGGGCTTCTCCGAGCCGAAGGTGATGTCGAGTACCCCGGTCCTCTGAGCGGCCGGCCCGCGTCGTGGCGCGTGACCACCACCCGCGCGAACCGCGCCGCCACCGCGCCGCCGACCGGCACGTCGTCGGTGACCTTCACGCGTTCCCAACGTGCGTTGATCGCGGTGACGCTCGCCGTCCCGCCGGCCTGCCAACCGCCCGCCACCGGGTCGAGGCTGGAGGTGAATTGCACCGCGTAGTCCACGTCCGCGCCGCCCGCCGCCGTGCGCCGCACGAACTCGACCGTCAACCGCCGATCCGCGTCCGCGACGCTTTCGAGACGGACCAGCGGGAGGCCGCGCAGGCCCGTGTCGGCGGTCATCACGACGGGTTCGGGGTAGGTCGGGTCGAGGTTAAAGGCGTATTCGAGCAGGTTGGGCACGCCGTCGCCGTCGGGGTCGGCGTCCGGCCCGCTGACCGTGTCGTCGGCGAGCGCGTCCGGGGTGAAATAGGCGTGCGACCATTGGTCGAAGCTCTCCGGCGGCAGCGCGGTGAGGTCGGCATCGTCGCCGACGATGCTCTGGAGCCAGGCGAGGCGCGACGACACCTGGGTGGCGAAGGAGGAAGTCGGCACGTTGTCCGCGCCGGTGATCAGCGCGTAGGAGTTCGGCCCGGTCTGGGTGTAGTACCCGCGCGCGTCGAAGATCGCCGCCGCGAAATGGCCGCCGCCGTCAGCCGTGGTGTAGAGGTCGTCCACGGCGTAGTTGATGCCGGCCAACCGCCAGAGTCCGTCCTGGAGGACGAACACCCCGCCGCCCGAGTCCCCGACCGATAGGTGGGACTCGCCAGGCAATCCGGGTGAGTCGAACGGCGCTTGCAGAAAAAGCCACTGGTCGTTGTCCGGATCACCCCGCACGACGGCGGCGACGGTGTTGCGGCCCCAGCGTTGCACGCCGTCGCCCGGCCCCCAGGCCCATCCGCGCAGGGTGCCGTCGAAGGTGATCGGGTCGCCGCGTTGCGTGCCGCAGCCGAACGTGCGCAGTTCGCGGCCGGTCTCGGTGTTGCCCGGGGCGCGCGGCTGGAACAACGGGGCATAGGTGGCGAAGGCGTGATCGACTTTCCACAGGTGCAGGTCCGTGGAGGGGTCGAAGTAGCCCGCGCCGTCGAGGACCGTGAACGTCTCGCCGTGGAAGACGAAGGTATCGCCCGCCCGGTAGATGTGACTGGCCGTGAGGAAGTAGTGCGGGGCAATCGGCGTGCCCAGGTAGCCGCCGAAGTTTCCCTCGTACTGCCAGCCGCTGTTGTCGCCGGACGTGGAGGTATAGAGGGAGGGATCTCCGGTGTCGAGATGGATGACGGCGGAGGCCGTCCCCGCCAACGCCGCGCAAGCAAGCGCGAGGGTCAGAGTGAGGAAGCGGCCCGGTCGCACCGGGGAGGATCGACGCGTCATCGTTCGAAGGAGTTTCCGCCAAGGAAGGAGCAATCGCCGCGCCGGGCCGGTCGACGACGCTCTCCAGGCGTCAATCGGCCGGCTCGATGCATACCCGTCGTCACACACAGGCGCGCCTTTCTTCAAAGCCGCCCGCGCTGACGGTAGAACTGCACCCGTTCCTGCACGGTTTTAATGTACGCACGGGTGCTGGTGATATCGATCTTCGCCTGGAGTTCCTGGCTGTTGACGCCCGGGGTCGGCTGGCCGGAATCGCCGTGTCCATCGGTGCGCTCGCCGGTCCAGCGCACCACGTTACGGCGGCCGGCGTTGTACTCCGCCAGCGCGAAGGGCAGCGGGTCGTCCTTGCCCTCGTAGCGCCGCAACGCCCGGGCGAGCAGCCAGGTACCGGCCTCGATGTTGGTTTTCGGATCGAAAAGGTCCTTGGGCGCGAAATCGGTGATTTTTTCCGACTTCGTCCAGTCGCGCGCAGCCCCCTCGGTGATCTGCATGAGCCCGCGTTCCCCTTCGGTGCCGGTCTTTTCCGGCCGGAACTGGCTTTCGCGCCACACGACGGCCTTGATGATCATCGGATCGACCTCGTGCCGCCGCGCCACTTCCTCGATCATGCCGTCGTAACGGTGGAACCGCTCGCGGAAGACGGTTTCGTACACGGTGTACATCGGGTCGGGCGTGCGCAGCCACCACCAGCCGCCGACAGCGGCGGCGGCCAGCAGCCCCACCAGCAAAACCAGAATCACCCGCCGGATCGCTCGGAACATGAATAGACGAAGAACCTACCATGTTCGCCGCGCAGGGGAAGCGTGCACGCAAAAAAGGTCCGCACGGAAACGCAGATAGCGGCAGCCGCTACAGCCCCATGTTGCTCAGGGCGTTCATCGTTTGTTCGATGGCCGAAGCGAGTTGCGGGTGCGCTCCCTCGAAACCGGCCACCATCGTCTGCAAACGGCCTTGCAGATGCTGACGCTCCTCGGGCGTGGTCGTTGCCGTGGCGGTGGCGTCGGGCGTTCCCTCGCGGCGGGCCAGCAGGCGCTCGACATCCGACTTCAGTTCGTCCAACTGCGCCCGGCGGGCGTCGTTGACCTTCCCGCCCGGGGGCAGGCGGGATAATTCACCGTGGAGTTCTTCGAGCAACGCACGCAGGCGGGGAGTTTCGTCGTCCATGATGGGGTCACTCTACCGCCGACACCAACGGGTGCGACCGAAAAAAGGCGGTTCGCTTGAACAACGCATTCTGATCCCCCAGCCCCGGCAGGGGCGGAAGACCTCAGCCCACGGCGCGAGCCGTGGGGTAACGCGCATCTCTCCGAGGC
>CALMVM010000005.1:0-9618 GCA_937873255.1 uncultured Verrucomicrobiota bacterium
AGGCAACAGCAGGCGCGCGCCGTGGCCGGGGAGAAAGCCGCCGTCGCCGCGCGCGAACGCGCCGTCTCTGCCAAGAACGCCGCCGACGAGTTGATCCGCTACATGCAGTACGACCTGCGCGATACCCTGGGCAAGCTCGGCGCGCTCAACATGATGGACGGCATCAACACGCGCATCCGCCGCTATCACGAGGAGCACCCGCCCGAAGACGGCGACCAGGCCGCCAAGGACACCGATGAACGCGAGCGTGGCGTGGCCTTGGGTCAGCAGGGCGACATCCTGTTTGCGCGCGGCCAGCTTGCCGAAGCCCTCAAAAATTATCAGGCGGAGCTGGCCATCACCCGGCAGCTCGTTTCCCGTTACCCCGACAACGCGGATTTCCAGCGCGATCTGTCGATCTGTTTCGGGCACGTTTCCCACGTGCAACGGGCGCAGGGCGATTTGCCGGGGGCACTCCAGAGTGATCAGGAAAGCCTGACGATCAACCGGAAACTCGCCGCGCAGCTTCCCGATGACTCCGGCCGGCAATTCGACCTCTCCGTGACCCTCGACGAGACCGGCGACATCCAGAAGGCACGCGGAGATTTGCCCGCCGCGCTCCAGAGTTATCTCGATAGCCTGAACATCCGGCAGAAACTCACCACCCGCGAGCCCGCCGAAATTCGTTGGTCGCACAGCGTTGCCACCAGTTTCTCGAAGGTCGGCAATGCGTTGGAGGCCAAAGGCGACCTGCCCGGCGCGCTCCAGAACTATCAGGAGAGTCTCTTCATCAGCCAGCAACTCGCCGCGAAAGACCCGGCCAACACCGATTGGCAGCGCGACCTGTCCGTCAGTCTCGACAAAGTCGGCAATCTACAACGTGCCCGCAACGACCTGCCCGCCGCGCTCAAGAATTACCGGGAAAGCCTCGCCATCCGCCAGAAGCTCGCCAACCGCGACCCCGCCAACGCCGGCTGGCAAACCGCCCTGTCCATCCGCTTCGAGAAAGTCGGCAGCGTTCTCCAGGTGTCGGACGATCTGCCCGGCGCGCTCCAGAGCCATCGGGACGGACTGGTAATCCGCCGGAAGCTGGCGTCCCAGGACCCTTCGAACGCCGACTGGCAGCGTGACCTGTCGCTAAGTCTCAGCAACGTCGGCGCAGTACAGCAGGTCCAGGGCGATCTGCCCGGCGCGCTCGCCAGTTATCAGGAAGGCCGGGCGATCTTCGAGCGGCTCGCCGCCCAGGACCCGGCCAACGCGGATTGGCAGCGCGACCTGTCGGTGATCCTCGTCAAACTCGGGCTGGCGCAAAAAGCCAACGGCGACGTGCCTGCAGCGCTCGATAGCTATCAGCGCAGTCTGACGATCATCCAAAAGCTCGCCGACCTCAACCCGACCAACGTCGGCTGGCAGGTGGGCGTGGCCTACGGCGAGCGCGACCTCGGAGATGCGCTGATGAGTCAGGAGCGGAAGCAGGAAGCGCGCGTTCATTTCGAGCACTACCTTCAGATCGTGGACCAGGTGACCGCCGATCATCACGGTAACTACACGATTTCCTCCCAGCGCGCTTATGCCCGTTGGTGTCTCGCGGATTGCCCCGACGTGAAGACACCCGCCGGCCGCGAGGAATCGCGCCGGTGGCTTCTGGAAGCGATGGCCCTCCTGCACGACCTGGAAAAATCCGCCGGCCTCCGGTCGGGGCAGACCAAGTGGCTGCACGACATGGAGGTCGATCTGAAAAAACTCGATTGAGTCGGCTCGCCGCTTCTGCCGCTCGGTCAGGTCGTCGTCGTCCGCTGGAGGGTGTATGTCAGCGCGACGAGCGAGCGAGCGGAGTTCGGCCGGGTGTTGGCGTACATCGGCAGGTCGGGGATCGTCAGTTGCAAATACGGCCGGCCCGTCAGCCAGAGCCACTCCTTGCTGCCGTCGGCGCGCAGCTTGAAACCGCGCGTGGCGTTGAAGGGACGGAAAATATCCACACTCACAAACGCCGGGATCACCCGCCCGCTGCTCGAATCCGCGAACCGGCAGCCGAACCCGAGCGCCTCGGCGGCGAGGTCGGTTTCGACCGACGCCAATGCCAGCCAATGCGCGGACAGGTTGGCCCACGGCTCCTTTGACGACGACGGATCGGCCGCGAACGAGCGGATTTCCACGATGGCGGGGAGCCCATGTGCGAGAGATGCCCGCAGCAATCCGTGGACGCGCCGGATGTGCGCCGTGCCCGTTTCCTCGCCCGCGCGGTCGAGCCATTGACCGCGCACACCGGCGAGTGCGTTGTCACGCAGGAAGTCGTTCGCCACGTAAACGAGATCGTCGTTGGCGATCCCTTGCGCCGGCTCGAACCGCGCCCGTTTGCTGCCGTAGGTCTCGGAGGGTTTCGTGCCGTAGCGCGCGACGAGCGCATCGACGCGCGCGTCGGCCGTGCCGTTCGCCAGCGCGCCGAACGCCTTCCGACCGGCGGCGTCTCCGCGCAGGAGGGCATTGCCAATCGCGCACGGGCCGCAACTGCCCTCGCCATTCCTTTGCCGCAACACCTCCTGCGTCCCCCCGCCCTCCCCGTTTGCCGCGCGGCCGGTCAGCGCGCCCGCTCCGGAAAGCCCGAGCAGGGCGAGAAATGCGCGCCGGGAAAAAGGATTTTGAGGCATGACGAGAAAAATGAAGACCACGCGGCAAGGCGCTTGCCAAGGGCAATTTTCAGGATATGCTCTCCGTTCCTCGCGTCCCGGCCACGACGGCCGTTGCGCGTTCGTCAACCACCACACCAACCCCAAACCGTCCGGGCGTCCGCGCCGGCCATCGCCGCCGCTTCCCGCCCACGACGTTTCTTCCGATCCGACCCAATGCCCGCGTCAGCCATGTCCGCCATGCAGGACCTCATCAACAAGTCCGTGAAGGACTTCCGTGAGGGGACCATCATCAAAGGCCACGTCCTCGAAGTTCGCCCGCGCGAAATCCTCGTGGACATCGGCTACAAGTCCGAGGGGATCATCCCCGTCGGCGAGTTCGACGACCTCGACCACATCGACGTGGGCGACGAGATCGACGTGCTGCTCGAACGCCTCGAAAACGACGAGGGCATGGTCATCCTCTCGCGCGAGAAGGCCCTGCATCGCCAGAACTGGGAGAAGATCGTCAGCGTGTTCCACGGCGACGGCCTCATCAAGGGCAAGGTCAAGAGCGTGGTCAAGGGCGGCCTGATGGTCAACATCGGCGTCGAGGCGTTCCTGCCCGGCAGCCAGATCGACATCACCCCGCCGAAGGACCTTAACGGCTTCGTGGGCAACACGTACGATTTCAAGATCGTCAAGATCAACGACGACCGCAAGAACGTCGTCCTCTCGCGCCGCGAACTCATCGAGGCCGAGCGCAACGCCAAGCGCCAGCAGTTCCTCGAAGGCGTCAAGATCGGCGACGTGGTGGACGGCACGGTCAAGAACTTGACCGACTTCGGCGCGTTCATCGACCTGACGGGCATCGACGGTCTGCTGCACATCACCGACATGACTTGGGGCCGCCTGAGCCATCCGAGCGAGATGCTCAAGACGGGCCAGCCGGTCACCGTCAAGGTGCTCGACATCAATAAGGAGAAGGAGCGCGTCTCCCTCGGCCTCAAGCAGCTCCAGAGCAACCCGTGGGACAAGATCGAAGAGCGGTTCCCCATCGGCAAGCGCGTCAAGGGCAAGATCACGAGCCTCGTGCCTTACGGCGCGTTCGTGGAGTTGGAAGAAGGCGTCGAAGGGCTCATCCACGTTTCCGAACTTTCGTGGACCAAGCGCATCGTGCGTCCGGCGGACGTGCTCAGCGTCGGCCAGGAGGTCGAGGCGGCCGTGTTGGGCGTCAACAAGGACGAGCAGAAGATTTCGCTCGGCCTGCGCCAGTTGGAAGGCAATCCGTGGGACGAGATCGAGAAGAAGTACCCGCCGGGCACCGTCGTGAAGGGCCAGGTTCGCAACATGACCGCCTATGGCGCGTTCGTAGAGATCGAGGAAGGTATCGACGGCATGATCCACGTGTCCGACATGAGCTGGACGCGCAAGATCAACCAGCCCAGCGAAATGCTCAAGAAGGGCGACGAGGTCGAGGCCGTGGTCATCGACATCGACAAGCAGAACCAGCGCATCTCCCTCGGCATTAAGCAACTCGACGGCGATCCGTGGAAGGACATCGACACGAAGTACAAAATCGGCGATCTGGTCACGGGCAAGGTCACGAAGCTGGCGAGTTTCGGCGCGTTCGTGCAGCTCAAGGACGACATCGATGGGTTGGTGCACATCTCGCAGTTGAGCGAGGACCATGTGTCGAAGGTCAAGGACGTGCTGAAGGTCGGCCAGGAGGTCGAGGCGCGCGTGATCAAGGTCGACAAGGCCGAGCGCCGCATCGGTCTGTCGGTCAAGGCCGCCAACTACAGCGAGGAAGACCTCAAGCGCGAGAGCGAGGCGTTCGACAACCTGCGTCCGGGCGAGGACATGGTTGGTTTGGAACAGGCGTTCCAAGCCGCGCAGGAAGAGTATCGCCCCGGCGATTCGTCGAAGAAGAAGTAATCCTTTTTTCTTTCGACAAGAGGACTTGGAAAACCGGCAGGCCGCAAGGCTTGCCGGTTTTTGTTTTAGCCGCGACGATCCTAATGAGCTATCTCTGCCTTCGCTAAATAAACTTCGAACTCCCGACGATCCCATTTTTCACTCGGGAACGTCGGTGTCCGAAAAGTCGTGTTTCGTTCGTGTGTCTGCATTGCTGGGTTCGACCTGGCGTGACACGATAGGAGGGCTTGCACGCTTCGCCCGACCCAAACTCAGGCAAAGGTTGCGCAACTCCGTGACGATTCGCAGACGACGGGTAATCTCCGCACTTGATGGCGGCGAAACGGCTTCGTTTTTCATCGGAGTTTCTCCACGTCGGCAATGTCTTGCGCGCTGCCCCGTAGCATCTTCAACCGAACTAGACTCTCCCGATCCACTGTCCGCAACGCCGCTCCATCCCAGTCGAGGGTCTCCGTGGTGATTTCTTTTTCGATCTCCGCCGAAACGGAGAGCACGTCGAGCACCAGCACATCCTCATTTCCTGCCACGGCTTTCGACAGCCGTTTGATCCGAACCGATCCGCCAACAAATTGCATCGGCGCAGCCTCCAGCGTAAATCCCAACGCCCGCCCACACTGCAAAATTCGTTCTCCGCTACCTTTGAGCGCGAGCAGGTCGATGTCGAGCGTCGCACGTGGATACCCATGCACCGCCAATGCCAATGCGCCACACAGGGCATACGGGATTTCCTCTGCATGAAGTTTGGCCGTGAGCGCCTGCAATTCCGTGTGGATGGACAACACGACCTTTCATCCTGCGTCGAACATCCCGGAGGTGCAAGCCCATCCGGGATTTGGCGGGTTCAAGACCAAGTGGGCACGCAAATGCGATGCTTCTTTCATATGGAACTCGAAACCCTCAAAGACCTGTACATCCACGAACTCAAAGATTTATACAGCGCGGAAAAGCAGATCATCAAGGCGCTGCCCAAAATGGTGAAAGCCGCCAAGAACGCGCAACTCGCGGCGGGTTTCAAAATGCACTTGGAACAAACCAAGGTGCAGGCCGAACGCCTCGAAAAACTCCTCGCCAGCCACGGCGAATCCACGCGCGGACCGAAGTGCCAGGGCATGGAAGGCGTCCTCAAGGAAGGCGACGAAATGTTGGAAGAGGATGCTACCGACGAGGTGCGCGATGCCGGCTTGATCGCGGCGGCGCAACGCGTCGAGCATTACGAGATGGCCGGCTACGGCTGCGCGCGGACCTACGCGGTGGAACTCGGCGACAAGGCGGGCGCGCAGGTGCTCGCGACCACATTGCGCGAAGAGTCGGAGACTGACAAAAAGCTGACCAAAATCGCCAAATCCGTGGTCAACCTGAAGGCCAAGAAAGCCGTTGCCCCCAAAGAGGACAGCCCGGTCGAAGAGGTCGGCAAGGCGATCAAGAAAGTCGTGAAGAAAATCACCGGCTGACCCCGGTGCGGGTGACGCGAAACGCATTGAACCCGGCAGCGGCGTGGCGGTAGCATCGGCCTTGCACCGTCCATGCCATCCATTGTCCTCCATTCGCCGGAGCCCGAGCTTCCCGCCGACAACCGCTGGCGGTTCGGCGAGCACGACCGTTTGCACAAGAGCGCGGCGCAATCCACCCGGCATCGCCTCACGGAGGACGCCGGGGAGGCGGCGCTCATCCTGTTCAGCGGCGGCGGGCCGGAGCCGTTTCACCGCTCCATCACTTCCACGCCGCTCTTCAGGCAACACCCGGCGAAATGCTTTGTATTCGATTCGGCGGATCAGCCGCTTGCGTTGTTACCGGGGGTTTATCCCTCGATTGAGAAATCATGGTACGACCCACGGTGGACCCGGTCGGGTTGTTACATCGACGACGCACGACAATTCGAGCGCCAGCCCTGGCAGACGGAGATGCCCTATCTGTTCTCGTTCAGCGGCTCGTATTGCAACGCGGAGGTCCGGCGGCAACTCGCCTCACTCCATCATCCGCGCGCTCATTTGGTGGACACCTCCGGCCGGGTCGCCCCGGCGTTCATGACCGGTGATGCCGACGCGATCCAAGAGCTTTACAAGACCTACGTGGACGCCGTGCGCCAGAGCCGGTTCGTGTTGTGCCCGCGCGGGATCGGGTGTTCCTCGCAACGGATTTTCGAGGTGATGCGGATGGGTCGCGCGCCGGTGATTCTTTCGGATGAATGGGTCTCGCCCGTCGGACCGGATTGGGAGCGGTTTTCCGTCCGGGTTCCCGAGGCGAATGTCCTCGCACTCCCGAAGATCCTCGGGCCGTTGGAAGCATCGGCCCGGCAAATGGGCACCGTCGCCCGCCAGGAATGGGAACGGTGGTTCGCCCCGGCAGTGCAGTTCGACTCCGTGGTGGACTGGTGCCTGGACATTCAGCGCGCCGACAAATGCGGTGACCCGTGGTTTCGGCGACGGAAATTCCTTCAGATCCTGCGGCCCTTTCACCTGCGGAGCTACCTGCGGTACCTGAAACAGACCCGGAACGCGTCCGCGCGGTCAGAATGATTGACAGGCGCGGCGAAAGGACGAACATTATCCCGTCATCTCAGCCGATTTTTGTCCTATGGAAAAACCACAGATCACCGCTTACCTGAAAACCTACTGCGGCTGGAGCGCGGGCGTGCGCGCCATCCTGCAAAAGCACGACCTGCCCTACACCGAAAAGGACATCATCCAGAACCCCGCGTTCCGCTGGGAGATGGAGCAAAAGAGCGGCCAACCGCTCTCGCCCTGTGTCGAGGTCAACGGAACGATGCTGCCCGACGTGAGCGGCGACGACGTGGAGCGTTATCTCCTCGAAAAAGGCCTGGTCGGCGACAGCAGCGCGCCGGTGGCCGTTCCCACCAACGCCCCTTGCACCGACGCGCAACACGCCGCGATGGCGGCGGGCGACGCGCCGTTGGCGTTCAAGCCCAACCACTGAAGGCGGCGGGCTCACCCGCGTTTTTCACGATCAGCCTTCCCTTTTACCGGGGAAGGCTTTTCTTTTGGCGGGATGAACCCGAACCCGGAGGATTTTCTGCTGGTTTTCACGACCTTCCCGGACGCCGGGAAGGCCAGGGAAGTGGCGCACGTTCTGGTGGGCGAACAACTCGCGGCGTGCGGCAACGTGCTGCCCGGCGTGACGAGCGTCTACGTCTGGCAGGGCGAGCGGGAGGAAAGCGAGGAAGTGCTCGTGTTGCTCAAGAGCCGGCGCGGGCTGTACGCGGCGTTGGAGGCGCGTTTGAAGACGCTGCATCCCTACGAGGTGCCGGAGATTATCGCGGTGGAACTCGCCGCCGGATTGCCGGCTTACCTGCAATGGGTGGGAAAAATGACGAATGACGAATGACGAAGATCAGAGACAGGGAGGAAGTTATCCGGTGCCTCCTTCTGTCATTCGTCATTCGTCATTCGTCATTTCTCTCACGCCCGTTGCTTGCTCTTCAACTCCAGCTTGCGGTACAGCGTCGCCATGCTGATGCCCAGCATGCTCGCCGTCTTCTCGCGCGAACCGTTGTTGTGCCGCAACGTCTGCTCAATGTAGGCGCGTTCCTCGTTGGCGATGAACTCCTCCAGCCGCAGGCCGATGGGCATCTCGATGATGTTGTTCTCGCCCCCCGGACCGCTCTGCCGGCCCTGGATGTGCGGCGGCAGATCGACCACGCGGATGAGACCGTCCTCGCACAACGCGCAGGCGCGCTCGATAGAATTTTCCAGTTCGCGCACGTTGCCCGGCCAGGCGTAGCGGCCGAGCGTATCGATGGCATCGGGCTCGATCTTCTTCGGCTCCGTGTTGGTCTGGGTGGAATTCTTTTGCAGGAAATAGTTCACCAGCAGCGGGATGTCCTCCGTGCGCTCACGCAGGGACGGCAGATCCATCGGGATCACCGCCAGCCGGTAGTACAAATCCTCGCGGAACGAGCCGTTGCGCATCTTCGCTTGGAGCTGCTCGTTGGACGCCGCCACCACGCGCACGTTGATCGGCACGGTCTTCGTGTCGCCCACGCGCCGGATCATGCGTTCCTGCAACACGCGCAGGAGCTTGGTTTGCAGCGAGAGCGCCATCGAGTTGACCTCGTCGAGGAAAATGGTGCCACCCTCGGCTTCCTCGAAGAGTCCGATCTTGTCCTGGAACGCCCCGGTAAAGGCTCCCTTCTTGTGGCCGAAGAGTTCGCTTTCGAGCAGATTCTCGGGCAGCGCGGAGCAGTTGACCGCCACGAACGGCGCGTTCTGGCGTTTGCTGTTGAAGTGCAGCGCGCGGGCAACGAGTTCCTTGCCCGTGCCGCTCTCGCCCTGGATCAGGATCGTGCTATCGGTGTCGGCGACCTTGTTGATGAGATTGAACACCTCCGTCATCGCCCGGCTGGTGCCGACGATATTCTCGAAACGGTAGCGGTTCTTGACCTCTTTCTTGAGGTACACGTTTTCCCGCACCGCCGACTGGTAATCGAGCGCGCGCTGAACGGTAAATTTCAGCTCGTCGATCTTGAACGGCTTCGTGATGAAGTCGTACGCGCCGAGCTTCATCGCCTCGACCGCCTTTTCCACGGACGCGTAGGCGGTGATGAGAATGACGGCGGTCTGCGGCAACGTGCGACGGCATTCCTGCAACACGTCGAAGCCGGTGACCTTCTCCATCTTGATATCCGCGATGACCACTTGCGGATTGATTCCAGGCAGTTCCTCCAAGGCTTTTTCGGCCGAGTTGAAGGGAGACACGATGTGGCCGTTTTCGCGGCACAGGGTCGAGATGACTTCGACCATGGTCGGCTCGTCGTCGATGATGACAATCTTTGCCATAGAAAGGAGGGCGCTGGGGTAGCTAGCGGATGATGGAACGGATGATGGAATCTACCTTTATCGCAAAACTGAGAACTGGAAAGCATTTAATTCTTAAAATCGACAATTTTTCATTGCCGCGACGACGCCGGGACTTTGCCGTCGATCACCCGCCACACCGTTGGCCGGCGGCAGGCGAGGATTTCGGCATGAATCGTGCCTGCGTCCGCACCCTCTCCACAAGGCATAGCGATCAGGTCGGCAAAAGCGCCCGGCCGGATACAACCCAGGCGTCCGTCGAGGTTCAGCGCACGCGCCGGCGC
>CALMVM010000005.1:9628-19678 GCA_937873255.1 uncultured Verrucomicrobiota bacterium
CTGCTACCGGGCTCATTGTCAGGAATATGAATTTCGCCGATGCCGGCGCGCGGGTGATCGTCTCCAGCAGGTCGGCGGGCGAGAGCGACGGCGCGGCGGAGGAAAAGGCACGCAACTCATCCAACAATGAGAAAGACCCGTCGCTCGCCGGGCTATCGGTGCCCACGCACAGGTTGATTTGCAACTTGCGCAGCCGATCCCACGGGAACTTCCGGTGGCGAAAGTACCGGTGGCTCAACGGACAATGCACGACCGTCATCCCCGCCAACGGTCCGCCCGGGGCCACGAGCGCGAAGTCTTCCTCCTCCCATTCGTTGAGATGCACCGCGATGCACTCCGGCCCCAGACAGCCGGCGGCGGTGAGCGTCGCCAGCGCGGATTTTCCCTTCCCGCAGTCGTCCATGGAACGCCCGAGGCCCGCCAGGAAATCGTGCAGCGGCCCGCGCCCGCGCACGAACATGTTTTGTTCGTCGCACGATTCGCCGAGGTGCGTCGTCCAGGGCATCCCCGAGCGTCGCGCCACGTCGCGGGTGAGGCGGTACATCCCGGCCGAAGCAGTGTACGGCGCGTGCGGACTGAGCCCCCGGCCGCCGAGCCAGCCGGGATGGTTTTCCTGCGCCTGTTCCTGGAAGAACAACAGCGCGCCGGTGACGAGTTCCTCGGTGGCGATGGCGCGGCGCACGTCGATCATCTCGTAAAACCACCACGTCCGCAGGGGTGGCGCGGGCATCTTCCACATCAACTCGGGGAACGACTCGACGTTGAGCAGTGTCGTCGCCCCCCAACGACCGTATTCCCGGAATCCCCGCTCGATGGCCTTCAGGTAATCGTCGGCGTCGAGGGAACGCTTAATGGCGTTGATCCGTCCGACCCATTCCGCGAACCCCGCCGGCGGGAGAATCGCGTGGCGCAGGCCCGAGTAATCGAGGTGGCAGTGGGTGTTGATGAACCCCGGCAGCAGCGTGACCTCTCCCAGGTCGGTCGTTTCCTCGGCAGAGAACTCGCGCCGGAGATCGTTCCACACGCCGACGGCCGCGACGGTGTTGCCGCGCACGAGCACCGCGCCGTCGGCAACGGGCGGGCCGTCCATCGTCACGAGGTGGCGGGCGCGGAGGAGCATGGCAGAACGCGTAAACCGGCAGGAGCAAACCAACGGGGAACAATACGATTCGGACGAGCCAACCGCTCGTTTGCCTCTTTTTCTATCTCCCTGTCTCCTATTCCCCTGCGGGGCGCTCGCCTTTGACCACCGCGCGCACTTCGGCCACGAGCAGGTTGCACGCTTCCTGGCAGATCAGTGGCACGTCATCTTCCGCGAGCGTTTTGCCGGTCGTCTGGTCGCAGGCCGGGTCGAATTTTTCCGGCGGCAGCCGCGTGGACGGCACGGTCCCGGCCCGGTCGCGCCGCCAAAAGATTGCGCGCAGGCAGCCGCCGTCCGAACGGCAAAACCGGCCCACGAGCGCATCGGCCTGCTCGTCGGTGAGTTTTGCCGTGACACGGTACATGCCCGTCTGGCGGCCGAGCGTTTCGCGCAAGGGTGTCGTGTCAAGCCGTCCCCTTTGATAGACCCGCCATGCGCCGAGGCGGGCCGGATAGAACAGTTCCAACGCCAGCCTCAACCCTTCCTGACCGTCCAAGGCGAGCCGCCAGCCGTGACGCAGGTTCGGCGCGGTCTTGAGCGGGCGGTAATTCCCGGCGTCATCGTAGAGCGCGAGCGCCGCGGCGTCCTCCGGGTCGGCGTGCGGTTCCAGTTCTCGCGCCGGACGCCCGGCGTCGTCGCGGTGGCGCAACTCGCAGCCGCCGTCCGCCGATGCCAGCGCGATGATTTGACCGATCAGGAACGTTTCCTTCACGCAGAAGTGGCCACGGCCGGGGCGAGCGCGCCGAGGGCTTGTTCGACGATGATGTCCGCAAAATGCGCCTCCGTCCCGATGGCGCTCGCGTAGTACAGCGAACGCCCGTGCAGACGGCGCGGGTTTTGCGCGAAGACCTCGCCGCCGCGCAGACGCTCGCTGGCGCTGGCGGTCGGCTCGGTCTCGATGCCGAGCAGCACGGGGATGTCCTGGTAACTGTGCAGCCCGTCGGAGATAAAGAACGGGACCACCACCACGTTGGGCGTATCGGTCAGCGTTGCCCAATCGGCGATCAGCGGCGGTTCCTCCATGTACGTGCTCAGGACGGCGGCGTAGCGGGAACGTTCGCGCAGGAGTTCGGCCTGGCGCTTGGCGGCGACGGCGGAGTTGTCGTTGAGCCCGGTGCCGTGGCCGACGATGAGCAAGCTCGTTTCCTCCTCGCGGACGCCGGGGGCGACTTCTCGCGCGCGCTGGAGCAGCAAGTCGGTCATGGCCGGATGGTTGCCCACCGGCGGGCAATAGACCCAGCGTTGTTCCGTTCCGACACGGTGGGTGACGGCCGCCGACGGGTCGAGGCCGAGTTCGCGCGGGATCACGGTGCGAGTAAAATATCCCTCGCTGATAAAGTTGGGCACGACGCATACCTGGCGGATATCGGAATCGTCGTTGAACAGAAACGGCCAGTCGCGCAGGGACGGTTCCTCTTTCCAAAACACGCAACCCACCCGCGCGAAGATCCCCCTTTTACGGATGGCCGCCGCGTGCGCAAGGCTGGGCGCGCCGGAGTCGGGATTCACGGTCGAGCCGTGGCCGACGATGAGCAGCGCGGTGTCGGGATGGGCGGGAGGTGCGTCAGGCATCGCACTACAAGGTACGCGTCGTGGTTGCGCCCGCACCGTCTAATTGTCCGGCGGCTTCTCGTCCCGCGCTTTCGCCGGTTTCTCATCCAGCTTGCCCTGGAGGGCTTCCATCAACGGCTTGGTGATGCCCTCCATCGCAAGCGCCGCCTTCGTATAATCGAGATCGTCGATGGGACGCGTGTCTCGGCCTCTGATCACGATGCTCTCGAAAAAAGTGTCGTCGTCCTTCATCGCCGTCACCGACACGGTGCCGTCGTCTTTGATCGCGGTGAATACCTTGTAGCCCTTCGACGCGTCGGGCGGCAGGACGTTCGTGGAGTCCCCCATGTGCGTCACGGTGGTGAGCGACTTGCCGCCGTGGTAGAGCGTCGCCGTGAACATTTTTTCCATGCCGGGCTTCGTGCCCTTGGGCCACTGGACCATCAACACCTTGACGCCCCCACGGCTGTACGTGCGGGCGGTGTAGTTGTCCTTCTCCCTGGTTTCCTCGCGGACTTTCCACTTCTCGGGCACGTCGTCGGGAGTCAGTGTCTGGAGGAATTGCCCGGTGACGATGCCCTTTTCGACCGCTTGCCGGATTTTTGTGTCGTCGGCGCGGATCGACCACGCACCGGCGAAAGCGAGCAGGAGCACGAGAAGCCATTTCATGTCGGCTCCACCGATAACCGAACCGGGGCCGCCCCGAAAGCGCAAAGACGACCGCCGTACCTTGCACCCCCTGCCATTCGCGTTAAAGTTGCCCGACGACCTATGCAGTTCCGCACCTATCGAAACACCGACCTGACCGTCAGCGCCGTCGGCTTCGGATTATGGACGATCTCCACCGGCTGGTGGGGGCAGTTCACGGAGGGCGAGGCCATCGCGCTGATGCACCGCGCGCTGGACCTGGGTATCACGCTTTTCGACGCCGCCGACACGTATGGCAACGGCTTGAGCGAGGAACTCATCGCCAAGGCGTTCCCGACGCGGCGCGACGACATCGTCATCGCCACCAAGATCGGCTACGACGTGGCCAACCACGGCTCCGACGCCCGGCGTGGACAGCGCGCGATCCCGCACGATTTTTCGCCCGAGGCCCTCACGCTTGCCACCGACAACGCCCTGCGCCGGCTCAAGACCGACCGGATCGACCTGCTCCAACTCCACAACATCGGCATGGCCGAGGTGGACGACGACGCGATCTGGGAAACGCTCGACCGGCTCGTCGCCGCCGGCAAGGTGCGCTACGGCGGCTTCGCGCTCGGGCCGGCCATCGGCTGGATGTATGAAGGGATTCGCGGCGTCGAGCGGCGTCCCGTCACCAGCGTGCAGCACATTTACAATTTGCTCGAACCCCACCCTGGTCGCGTGATCCACGAGGCCGCCGAACGCGCGAATCGAGATACGATGTTCCTCATCCGCGTGACCCATTCCAGTGGCATGCTGGAGGGCAAATACACCGAGGACACCGTTTTCCCGCCGACCGACCACCGCGTCCATCGTCCGCGCTCCTGGCTGCTCAACGGCATCAAGAAAGTGGATCAACTCCGCTTCCTCGAAGGCCCCGGCCGCACGCTCGGCCAAGCGGCGATCCAATGGCTTCTCGCCGACGACCGCGTGGCCTCGACGCTGCCCAACATCTACGACGCCGAACAACTCGCCGAGTTCGCCGCCGCGCCCGACACGCCCGCGCTGACCGCCGACGAGATGGCACGCGTCGCCGAATTGACGGCCAACAATTTCGGCCTCACCGAGGACGCGCCGAAATACAAAGGCACGATGGCATTGGACGAAACCGTCCATGAGCGCGAGACTGTCGGTGCCTGATCGGCACACGCACCATGAGCCAGGATTTGAACGATCTCTTAGAGGGTTGGTCCCACGAACCGGGCCAGATCAAGGTGCGCAAGATCATGGGCAGCGACGGCCGGGAAAAGGTCCAGCTCCGGCTCGACCTGGGCCTGATCCAGATGGAAATGGCTGGCCGCCCCGACGGCACGCGGCCGAAAAGCTGCGAGTCGCTCCTCGTCTACCATCAAGGCCGCGCGATGGCCGCCGAGAAGAAAAGCGAGAACTACCAGCTTTCGCCCGACGATTGCGGCGAGTTGCAACAGGAAGGCATCCAGTATTACCACCGCTACCTGAGCCTGTTCCAACTGGAGGAATTTTCCGCCGTGGCGCGAGACACCGCGCGCAATTTGGAGTTGTTCGCCTTCGTGCGCGAACACACCGACCGCGAGGACATCGTGTGGGCGTTCGATCAGTTCATCCCCTACGTGCAGATGATGCACACACGCGCCCGCGCCTCCATCGAACTGGAAAAGCGCAAGGTCGATATCGCCCTCAAGGAAATCGAAAAGGGCCGCGACCTGATCGTCGCTTTTTACAACGAGCACGAGCAGGCCGATGCCGAAAAAAGCGCCGAGTTGGCGTTCCTCGACGAGTGGCGCGACGAACTCCGCGCCAAACAGCCCGTCAGCAAGCTCGAAAAGATGCGCCGCGAGATGGAAAGCGCCATTTCCCAGGAAGCCTACGAGCGCGCCGCGCAACTGCGCGACGAGATCAAGGCGCTCGACGCCAAGCGGGCAAAAAGAACCGCGTCGCGCGGTTCCCGCGAGGAATCGGAGGAATAGCACTCACGGCAATACCAACGGCGTAAGCTGGTAGAAAAATCTCCCTCCTCCCTCCGTCTCTACATCATGGGCGACACGTTGACCGAGCGCAAGGAACGCTGGGCGCGCAAGCAGGCCGGCAAGGAAAAATCGCCCGTCCGTTCGCACGACCGCCTGCCGCCGGGCCAACACCTCACGAACGGTTTTCCCGTGCTCGACCTCGGCGTCCAGCCGGTGGTCAAACTGCCCGATTGGCGACTGGAAATCCGGGGACTCGTCGAGAATCCCGTGACCCTGTCGTGGGAAGAATTCCACGCGCTGATGCCCTTCGAGGACGTGAGCGATTTTCACTGCGTGACGACCTGGAGCAAGTACGATTGCCGCTGGTCGGGCGTGGCTTTCTTCACCCTGGTCGATCTGGTCCGGCCGAGGCCGGAGGCGCGGTTCGTGTATTTCACGAGTTACGACGGATACTCGACCAACACCGCGCTCGAAAACTGCCTGGACGACGACGTGCTCGTGGCCACGCAGTTCGACGGCAAACCCATCACGAAGGATCACGGCGGCCCGGCGCGCGTCATCATCCCGAAGCTGTATGCGTGGAAGGGGGCGAAGTTCGTGCGAACGGTCGAATTCCTCGCGGAGGACAAGCCCGGCTTCTGGGAAGTGCGCGGCTACAGCAACACCGCCGACCCATGGACGGACGACCGGTTCGCCTGACGAACAAGACACTCGTTTCCCCCCCGATCCATGCCCCTGCCCACGCCGCCGGACCCGCGCATCCTCCGCGAAAAACTGACCGCCTCCGGCTTCATCCGGGCCTTCGATCTCCAGCCGGACGGCTCGGCGAAACTGACCACGCCGCTCTCGTACCCGGATGGGTCACCCATCGAGATCTTCCAGCGCGACGCCGACGATCTGTTTCTCTCCGCGCGTTTCGCGGACGGCGGCCGGACGTTTCAATATCTCGGCGGCATGCAGGTCCAGACCGAAGGCCACGAAAAACGCGAGGGATTGCTGCAAGAGGTCTGCCGCAGTCTCGGCGTCCAGCATCATCGCGGCGAACTCACCGTCGCATTGTCGCCGGAGGCCGACGTGGCCGACGCCGTCATCCGGCTTGCCCAGGCGTGTATCCGCGTGGCCGATCTGCACTACACGCTGGCCTTCAAGAACAAGACGGATTTCCACCAGATTTTCTTCGCGGATTTCCTGAGCGTGGAGCGGCCCGATCACCTGGAGAATTTTTCGATTGAAGGGCGGTTCGGGCGCAACGTGAAGATCGATTTTTTCGTTCGCAAAAAAGACGCGCGCGATCATCTCATCATCACGCTGACTTCCACCAACCGCACGTCGTCGCACGCGGTGGCGAACGATGTCTTTTGTCGCTGGTATGACTTGGAACGCTACAAAAACGACTACGAGTTTCTGACCGTGCTCGACTCGACGAGCCGCGCCTTCCACGAAGGGGACATCGACCGCGTGGCGAGCGTGTCGCGGGTCATCCGTTATCCCGACGAGGCAGGCACTCTGAGCCGCCTGCTGGCGGCTTGAATGAAATGCGCGAGACTTTCGCGGTCGGTTCTGTAACATTGACGGAATGATCGCTGAAGCCCGCCGCCTGTTGGAAGCCAGTCCGTTTGTGCCCTTCATGGTGCGGACGAGCGACGGACGCGAATACCAAGTGCCAACCGCCGACCATGCAAAACTCAATCCGCGCGGCACTTACCTGATCGTCTTTTTCGACGATGATAGTCACGCTACGATCTCGGGACTGCATCTCGTCGCGGTGATCGAGAAGGTAGCCGCGTGACGATGTTAGAAGTCCGCCACCTCACGATCCGTTTCGCCCCCGGCGGCCCGGCAGCGGTGGACGATGTTAGTTTTTCCATCGGCGCGGGCGAGACGCTCGCGGTCGTCGGCGAGAGCGGCAGCGGCAAGAGCGTGACGGCGCTGGCCATGACGCGCCTGCTGCCCGAACCTCCCGCGCGCTACGAACGTGGCGAAATCCTGTTGGAAGGCCGCGACCTGTTGACCTTGCCCGAGAGCGGGTTGCGCGCCGTGCGCGGTGGGCAGATCGCCTACGTTTTCCAGGATCCCGCGACGACGCTCAACCCGGTGCTCACGATCCGCGCGCAGATGGACGAGGTGCTCGCGCTGCACCGTCCCGACGTGCCCGCCAACCGCCGCGCGCGCGACGCCGAGATCGTGAGCGAACTCACGGAGGTCGGCATCACCGAGCCGGAAAAACGTCTGCGCGCCTACCCGCACGAACTCAGCGGCGGCATGGCGCAACGCGTGGTCATCGCGATGGCGCTGGCGTGCCGCCCAAAACTCCTCGTCGCCGACACCGTGCAGCGGCAGATCATGGACCTGTTCCGCGAGTTGAAGGGAAAATTCGGCATGGGCATTTTGCTCATCACGCATAATTTCGGGATCATCGGCGGGTTGGCCGACCGGGTGGCGGTGATGTTTCGCGGCCGGCTCGTGGAAGAAGGCAAAACCGGTGACGTGCTCGGCGCGCCGCAGCATCCGTACACGCGTGCGTTGATCGATTGCATCCCCAAGCTCGGCGCGCACCGTCGGCGGCTGGCGACGATTGACCATGCAAGCCTTCATTGAGTCCTTCATCCGCTACCTCGCCACCGAGCGCGGGCTGTCGGACAACTACCAGTTCTCCGTGCGCCGGTCGCTGGAACGTTTCGCGGCCTGGTGCAAGGACGCGCACGGCATCGAGCATCCCCGCGAGATTACCCTGGATCGGATCACCGAATATCTGACCGCGCGAAAACGCGACGGCCTCGCCGCCGGCTCGATCAAGCTAGAACTCGTCGCCGTTAAAATCTTCCTGCGCCACCTCCACGCGACGCGCCAGATCGAACGCGACGAGGGCGAGACCCTGCGCCTGCCGAAGCTGGACCGTTCGCTGCCCGACACGCTCAACGAGGTGCAGGTCGAGCAGTTCCTCGCCGCTTTGCCCCCCGCCACGCCGGACGATCCATTGGCGTTGCGCGACCGCGCGATGTTGGAGTTATTCTACGCCAGCGGCCTGCGGATCTCGGAGTTGATCGGCGCGAAGCTGGAAAATCTCAACCTCGACGAGGGGATCATCCGCGTGCTCGGCAAAGGGCAGAAAACGCGGCTCGTGCCCGTCGGCAGCCAGGCGCGCGAGGCGATCCGGTCCTACCTCGCCGGGGGGCGTCCGAAGTTCGTCAAAAAACGAACGGGCAGCGACGTGTTTCTTTCCCGCCAGGGAGGCCGGCTAACGACGCAGCGGGTCTACGACATCGTCAAGCGCACGGCGGCGCTCTCCGGGTTGGAAGTTAACGTCTACCCACACCTGTTGCGGCATAGTTTCGCCACGCATCTGTTGACCAACGGCGCGGACCTGCGCGTGATCCAGGAGCTACTCGGGCACGCGGACATTTCGACGACGCAAATCTATACCCACGTGGACCAGCAGCGGCTCAAGTCGGTCCACCACAAGTTTCACCCGCGCGGCTGAGAGGGCGCGCCGGCTTCGGTTTTCCGACCCTTTGCGTCGAAGAACGAGCCGATCAGGAAACACCCCACCGCCACGCAGATGCAACTGTCGGCCACGTTGAAAGTGGCGAACGGGTGCGCCCCGGGAAAGTGCAGGTCGAACGACAGAAAATCCACGACGTGCCCCCGCACGATGCGGTCGGTGACGTTGCCCAGGATCCCGGGCAGAAGCAAACACAAGCCCGCCGCCGTCCAGCGATCCGCGAACGCCCCCCGCCGCCACAACACGACCAACACTACCACGGCTACCGCTGCCAGCGCCAGGAAGAACGCGCCCGCCCCCTGGAACATCCCGAAGGCCGCACCGTGGTTGACACTGTGCCAAAGCTCGAAAAACCCGGGGACGACCACGTGGCTTTCACCGAGGCTCAGGTTGGCCACGACGACGATTTTCGACCATTGATCGAGCGCGTAGAGTGGCGCGAAAGTCCCCAGCAGCACCCACGGCGACGGCATGGGACGCCGGGGACGGTCGGGCGGGACAGGTTCGTCGGCGGATTCGGGTGTCATCATTGCGCGGAACCGGGAAAAAGGCTCCCGAGCCAACCGCACGCCGACGCTGCCCGCAAGGCTAAAAAGGAGGACTTTGTGAAAACCTTGCTTGTCCTGTGGGTTGGTTTGTGCTGGAATCGGCGGCCGATGAAGAAAACCGCTTTCTCCCTGCTGCTCTTCACCGTCTTGGCGGGCGTCACGCCCACCGGCGTCTCCGCCGCCCCCAAGCCCACGCCCAGTCCCACGCCGGCCGCCTCGCCCGCGGCGGCTCCCGTGGACGCTACGGGTTGGACGACGCCGCGTCCTCCGTACCCGGACGCCGCGCGCAAGGGGAAATTCTCGGGCAGCGTGAGGTTGCGGGTGGTCACCGACCGCCGGGGCAAGATCAAAAAGGCGACGGTCCTGGAATCCAGCGGCCACAAGGAACTGGACGACGCGACGGTGCAGTTCGCGCTGGCGAACTGGACCGGCCCGAAGTTCAGCCAGGCGGTGTACGTGCAGAATTACACGTACAAGAAGTAATCTTTCCGGCGCTGGCTGCGGCGAAAGGCTGCCGTGTCCGGTTTTGGGAGAAACGCCCCGCGAGCACAAGCGCGGCGACACCGCGCCGCAGTGGAAACGGTCGCGACGCTCGCCGGTCCGAGGCTTGAGTGAAGCGAGTCCAACGTCTCGCCCGGACACTCCGACTTGACTCCCGGCGCTCCGCGTGCGCAT
>CALMVM010000006.1:0-1305 GCA_937873255.1 uncultured Verrucomicrobiota bacterium
GTACAGATCGACCTGCACGACACGTACTTCACCAGCGAGAACGCGCGGGCTATCGCCGAGCCTTACGACATCGTGATCGACGGTACGGACAATTTTCCAACCCGCTACCTGTCGAACGACCTCTGCGTGTTCACCCGGAAGCCGAACGTCTACGGCTCGATCTTTCGCTTCGAGGGGCAATGCACGGTCTTCGCGCCGCACCTCGGCGGCCCATGCTATCGGTGCATGTTCCCGGAACCGCCTCCGCCGGGGATGGTCCCGAGTTGCGCGGAGGGCGGGGTGCTCGGCGTGTTGCCGGGGATGATCGGGGTCATGCAGGCCATCGAGGCGGTCAAGCTGATTGTCGGGATTGGCGAGTCGCTGATCGGGAGGCTGGTGCATTTCGACGCGCTGACGATGAAATTCCGCGAATTCAAGTTGCGGCGCGACCCGAAATGCCCCGTGTGCAGCGAGAACCCGACGATCACCGACCTGATCGACTACGACCAATTTTGCGGCGTGCCGCAAGGAGGTGGTGCGGCGGCGTCAGAAGCGCCGGTGCCGTCGATCACCGCGGTCGAGTTGAAGCGTCGGCTGGATGGCAAGGAGGATATTCTCCTGCTCGACGTGCGCGAGACCTACGAATACGACATCGCGCGCGTGCCAGGCACGAAGCTCCTGCCACTCGGCGAATTGCCCGCTCGCATGAGCGAACTCGACAGCGCGAGGGAAATGGCGATTTTCTGCAAGAACGGAGCGCGCAGCGCGCAAGCCGTCCGCGCGTTGCAGGAGGCCGGCTTCTCGAAACTTTTCAACGTCGCCGGCGGCATCGACGCGTGGGCGCGGGACATCGATCCCGAGATGCCGAAATATTGATCTCTCCATCCAGGCGATGATTCCCGCTGACCTCATCGACCTGCTGTGCTGTCCCGTGACCCGGTTGCCCCTCGTATTGGCGGACGCCGACGTTCTCCAGCGTCTGAACGCGCGTCTGCAAGGCCCCGAGCCAAGCTTGCGCAACGCAGGCGGCGAAAAAATCAGCGCCCCGCTCGACGCCGCGCTCCTGCGCGCTGACGGCACCGTCGTCTACCCGATGCGTGACGGGATTCCCATGCTGCTGGCGGACGAAGCCATCGCGGTCGAATAGTTCACGAGATTTCGCTGGCGCGGGAGACCGTCTTCGCATCCAATCGCGTCCGCAAACGCACCTTGCCTCTATGGACCGAGATTCCACCCCGGCCGCCGCCCGCCTCCCCGCGCTCAACCAGGATCAGGCGCTGGAGGAAGATTATTACAAGTCGCATCTCAAGCAGCGACAGTTGCAGT
>CALMVM010000006.1:1315-5532 GCA_937873255.1 uncultured Verrucomicrobiota bacterium
CGACCCACCAACACTGCCCCCCCCGGGCCCCCCCCCCCCCCCCGACGCTGCCGGCAAGGGCGGGGCGATCAAGCGGCTCGTCGAGAAACTCGACCCGCGCACCTTGCGAGTCTATTCCACGGTCAAGCCGACGGCGGACGAACTCGGGCGTCATTACCTCTGGCGGTTCTGGACGCGTCTGCCTGCGCGCGGCCGCATCGCCGTGTTCGACCGTTCGTGGTACGGACGCGTCCTGGTCGAACGGGTCGAAGGATTCGCTTCCGAATCGGAATGGCGGCGGGCCTACCGCGAGATCAACGAGTTCGAGCGGATGCTGATGGACGACGGCACCGTGATCCTGAAATTCTATTTCCACGTCACCAAGGAGGAACAGCTCCGGCGGTTCAAACGCCGCGAGGACGACCCCTATAAAAGCTGGAAGATCAACGACGAGGACTGGCGCAACCGCCAGCACTGGGACGAACACAACGAGGCAGCGGAAGAAATGTTCGAGCGCACGTCTTCGGACGGCGCGCCGTGGCATCTGATCGCCGGCAACTACAAGTGGCACGCCCGGCTGGAAATGCTCAAGGTGACCCTCAAGGCGCTGGAGGATTTGAAGCTCTGAAAAAACTTGGCGATCGCGTCGGTTTTCACTGGCGAAACGGCCGGGGCGGATGTCACGGTTGAGGATGGTGCGCCGCGTTCTCTGCTGTCGTTCGGTGAGGTTCGCGGCGTGGGCGGTTGCGGGCGTAGCGATGCTCGCCGGCTGTGACCGCGACACGTTCAAGAACAACGACCGTTCGTTCGAGCAAGCGGAACAAAAACGCTCCGCCCAGGAGTACCGCACCGCCGTCGCGCTCTACGAGAAGGCCCTCGACAACGACAAAAAGGCGGCGGACGCGCATTTTCGCATGGGCATGATCTACGACGCCAATCTGGACGACCCCGTCGGCGCGGTGCATCATTACAACCGATACATCGAAATGCAGCCAAACGGCATGCATGCCAAGGAGGCGCGCGATAACCTGAAGCGCATCGAGCCGATCCTCGCCACGAAACTCGCTGGCGGCACGCTCATCACCCATTCGGAGGCGATGAAGCTTCGGCAGGAAAACAAAGACCTGCGCGACCAACTCGCGCAGCGGAACTCCTCGCCTCCGCCCGGAGGCAGTCCGGTCAACGGGAAAATCGCCGCACGGGACGCCGAACGCCACCCGGCACCGGGCACGCGCACCTATGTCGTGCAGCAGGGTGATTCGTTGGCGAGCATCTCGCGCAAGTTCTACGGCTCGAAAACCCGGGCGAAGGACATCCAGGACGCCAACATGAACGCCGTGCCCGACGAGCGGAAACTCAAGCCCGGCGTCACGCTGATCATTCCGTAGGAGCTGCGGCCACCGTCACAAGCCCGGCGGGTGGCGGATGACGCAACCGTCCGTCGGCCGGCTGCGGCGGGTCCAGCGGGGGCCGCCGTGTTGGTAGCCGTTCCAGCCCGGGTCGAAGCGCAGTCCCGCGACCACGAGGAAAACGTGGCCGTCACGTGCGTAGACGCTGATCCAACGACCCGGCCCGCTTTCGCCGTAATGGCGAAACGATTCCGATGGCATCGGCTCCCGCAAACGGCCCCCCGCGCGCAAGACGTACGACGTAGCCCCCGAACAATCGAGTCCGCCCCGGCCCTCGGCATGGCCGCCGCCGTAGACGTACGGTGTGCCGACGATCTCGTTGCCGGCGGCGATGGCGTCTTGCACCGCTGCGGGCGCGCGGGGCGGAGCCACCGCCGTGCCGTCGGAGGCAATAGTGGCCGTTCGTCCCGGGATGTACTCGTAGACGTAAGGCGATGTTCCGGCACAGCCCGCGAACCAAACGACGCAGCAGACGGCCATCCACACCCGCCAGTCGAGGACGCTCAAGGAAATACGGGTGATCGACGGTTGAGATTGAGCGACCCTACCGGGAATCGAACCCGGGTTCACGGAATGAAAATCCGTTGTCCTAACCGCTGGACGATAGGGTCTGAGGGCGGCGCGCGTTTCCGCCCGCCGAAAGCCGGAATATGGAAATGAACCGCCGCCTTAGCAAGCGGAAATATTCGTCCGCACCAGCAGCAGGTCGGCCGTTCGCACGGCGGCCCCACGGTGGGCGTCGAGTTGTCGGTGGGCTCGGGCAGCCATCGCCTGCGCACCCGCCGGGTCCTTGAGCAAACGCAGGCAGGCAGTCGCCAGTTCATCGGCGTCGCGCACTTGCACCGCGCCGTCAACGGCCAGCAACGCCCCGACAAAATCCGCGAAATTTTCCATGTGCGGCCCGAACACGACCGGCTTGCCGGCCGCGACGGCCTCGGCCGGATTTTGCCCGCCGATGGCCGCGAGGCTCTTGCCGATGAAGACGAGATCCGCTGCCTCGTACCAATCGCGCAGTTCGCCCGTGGTATCGAGCAGGAGAACCTCGGCGTTTTGCGAGTCGCGGCTGCCGGAAAGCGACGTGCGGTTAACCACCCGCAGGCCGAGCGATTCGAGATCGGCGCGAACGTCCGTCGCCCTTTCCGCGTGGCGGGGGGCGACTACCAGAAACAGAGCTTCGAATTCCCGGCGCAACCGCTGGTACACCGCGCCGAGAATCTTCTCCTCGCCGGGGTGAGTGCTTCCGGCCAGAAGAACGAGCGCGTGCGGCGGCGAACCAGCCTCCGCCAACAGAATGCGCAACCTGTTGTCATCAACGGCGGACGAACTTCGCTTTGCCGCACCCGGGGCGGCATCGTCAAATTTGATGCTTCCGGTGCAGTGGAGATTCTCTCGCGCCACGCCCAAGGAACGCCAGCGTTCGAGATCCGTCTCAACGGGCACCGCGACCAGATCGAGCAAGCCAAACAGGGTTGCCGTCACGCGCCGAAACTTGCGGAACCGCCGCTCCGAACGCGGCGACAAGCGCGCGTTTACCAGCGCGGTCGGAACATGCAGCTCCCGGGCTCGCCAGAGTTGGTTTGGCCACAGTCCTCCGTCAACGATGATGAGTTGGGTCGGCCGCAGAGCCCGGAAGGTCCGGCGCACGGCTCCCGGCAAATCGATAGGGTTGTAGATGACCTCTACGTCGTCCGGGGCGCGTTCCCGGGCGAGTTGATGCCCCGTGGTCGTGGTGGTGGAAAGGACGAGCGGCAAGCCCGGTTCGCGCGCGCGCAGAGCGGCGACGAGTTTCAGGGCAACCAGCATTTCCCCGACGCTGACGGCTTGCAGCCAGAGGGGGCCGGGGCGTTTCGCCAGCCGGGCGCAAACTTCGGGGCGGAAAAAACCGAACCTCTGCCAGAAATCCCGGCGGTAGTTTCCTCGCCGGACCATCCTTCTCAGGTACCCGGGTAAAATGAGAAGGAGAAACAGTGGGAAGCAGAAGTTGTAAAACCAGCGAATCAAAGGGGATCGGGGTAGCAGGAGTTGGATGGCGGATCGGGCTTTCGCACAGCCCGGCTCACATTGAAACCAGTTCGGGGGAGGGTGCCGTCGATTCGTGCCGCAGGAAAATGACTTCCGTGGTGCCGTAGCGTTTCTGCCTGACCGGCGTCCAACCGTTTGTCTCTACGTTCACCGAATGATGCGGTGATTTTTCGAGTATGTACACGCCCTCGGCGCTCAGCGCGGTCACTAACGCCGGACTGGCAAGCAGGCGGGCGGCGAAATCCTCGCGTTGTTCGCCGGTCGTGTACGGCGGGTCGGCGAAGATCAGGTCGTAGCGCATCGTGACCGACCCATCGGCGAAGTTCCTCCCGAGGAAGGTCGAGGCGTCCAGACAGATCACTTCCGCCTGCGCGGACAACCGGGTTGCCAGCAGATTTTTCCGGATGCAATCCACCGCCCGACGGTCGCGCTCGACGAACGTGGCAGCCAGCGCGCCCCGGCTCAACGCTTCAATTCCCAGGCCGCCGCTCCCGGCAAACAAATCCAGCACCCGCGCGCCAGGAACCTGTTCGGCGAGGCTGGAAAAGATCGCCGCGCGCACCTGATCCATCGTGGGACGCACGCCGTCACCGCGCGGGCAGGCGAGAGGGATGCCGCCGGCTGAACCCGCGCTCACTCGCATAGCATCGGGGAAAAACGGGACCCGCGCTTCATGGCTTGGGAATTGCGTCCAGGTTCGGGGCCGCTTTCTTGGAAGCGTCGCGCCGCTGGTTCTTGGGATTCTTCGATTTTGGGGCCGTCAGGTTGTCGAACAGCCCCTTCATCGGTCCGGCCACGAGGCGGTCG
>CALMVM010000007.1 GCA_937873255.1 uncultured Verrucomicrobiota bacterium
GGCGCGGCCCGTGCCGTGGCGACCGAGGTAGCGCGCGACCTCACCGCCGCCCGTGCTGTGGCCGACCAGCGTGGCTCCTCGCAAGTCGAGGTGCTCGAAGAGCGCGGCCAAGTCGTCCGCGTAAGTATCCATCTCGTTGCCGGTCCAGGGTTGCGAGGAACGTCCGTGGCCGCGGCGGTCGTGTGCCACGCAGCGGTAGCCGTGCGAGGCCAGGAAGAACATCTGGCCCTCCCAGGCGTCGGCGTTGAGCGGCCAGCCGTGGCTGAAGGTGACGACTTGCCCATCCTTGGGGCCCCAGTCTTTGTAGTATATTTGTGTGCCGTCTTTGGTCGTGAGGTAGCTCATAAGTTTTCCGATGGATAGATGGGCCGCTCACCGTGGAACCGGCCTCGTCTCTATCTCAGGAAAACCCGGACGGATGTTTTGAAAATCCCTCCGTCCGGCGGTTCACCGCGCAGGCCGGGGCGCGAGACGCTGCATCAACAGCGCGAAACGTGGATCACCACGCAGCGGGTCCCAGACGGGACTCAACTTCAGGTCGCCGTAGGTCGGGCGATACCACAAATTCGTGCCAGCAGGTCTGTCCACCAGATCGTTCAACAGAGTGAAGGCGAGGTCTGGCTCGTTCACCCAAGCATAGACGACGGCCAGGCAACTGAGCATCTCCGGCGCGGCCACCGCCGAGACCGAATAAGGCGTCATCTCGCAGGCGCGTTTCGCCTCGCCGATGGCTTCTTCCTTGCGGCCCAACCCGGCGTCGATCATCGCCAATTGGCAGAGCACGCGCGCGTCGCCCGGGTCGGAAAGTGCCTTCCTCTCCACTTCCACCCGAGCCGCCGCGAAGGCGATATGCGCCCCGGCGGCGTCACCCCGCATCCGGGCGGCAAGCGCCGAGTACCAAGCCTTCGGATAGTAAAATCCACGGACGCCCAGAAACGACTGCGATGCGGTTTGCGCGATCCGAGACAAACCGTCCGCGTCCCCCGCGCAAAGGGCGGCGATGAGACCATAGGTATTCCGGTTTTCCGCGTCCGGATCGTCACCGGGTGAGACACCGGCGAGCGCGGCGCGCAGAGGCTCCAAGTCTCCACTCTCCTCGAACGGACCCAGCGCACGGCGCAGGCGGTCTTCCACCGAATCGTACGGAGTTTCGAGCGCAATCAGGCGAGTGAAGGCGCGGTCGGCTTCCGCGTAGCGCCGGGTGGCGCGGTAGGTGTGGGCCAGGAGGTCGAAGTGGTATTGCGTTCGCGGTGACAAATTCGCCGACTTGTCAAATTGCCGGATCGCGTCGTCCCAGCGGCCCTGGCTGCGCGCGATGAGTCCGAGCAGCGCATGCAGGTCCGCGTTGCTCGGCAGCTTGCCTTCGGCAAGGACGGCTTCATGCAAAGCCTGCTCGTTGTCGTGGCTGGCGAAATAGAAGTGCCAAGCCCATGCGAAATGGACCTCTCCCGCGTCGGGGTCCAACCGGCGCGCGGATTGGAGCGCCACCTCGGCCAGCGTGCGATGGTCCACCGCCAATTCCTCCGCCGTGGAGCCGGGCCGGCACGTGGCGAAGGTATCGTGCCGACGGGCGATCAGAAAATATGCCCTCATGAATCCGGGGTCCAGGGCAACGACGCGGTCCAGCTTGGCCAGAACGCTGCGCAGATGGGCGCGCATTTCGGTAGGTCCCTTGAGGAACTGCGGACCCACGAAGGATTGCAGATAGAGATCGTACGCCTCCGCGTTGGTCGTCGCCGGTTTGTCGATGGCCTGCTCCTCCGCGAGGGTCAGGTCAGCGCCGAGGTGTCCGGCGACGGCGCGCACGAATCGAGACTGCAACTCGCACACCTTGGCGGGAGGCTGTTCGTCCTGCACGCTCCAGGCGGACTCCGGAGCGTGGACATCGACCAGACGCAGCCGAATGCCCACCTTGCCGTTCCGGCGCTGCACGCTGCCTTCCAGAAGATGATCGACTCCCAGCTCCCGGCCTATCGTTTGGTAATCACGGGGCTTGGCCGGATAACCCTCGCTGTCCACTAGACTGATCACCTTGATGGAAGCGATCCGCTCGAAATTCGATGTCAGCTCCCGTTGGATTCCGTTGGGGTAATAATCGCCCAGTTCTCCGGGACTGAGATTTTCAAAGGGCAGCACGGCTAGACTTTTGGACCAGGCGGGCTGGACCGGCCGCCGGGGGAGGAACGTCTTGAACCAATCCGGACGAACGACGGATAGCGTGAAGAGACTCCCGCCCAGCGCGATCAATCCGAAAATGATCAACTGCCGGGGATGCCATCTGCGTCCCGGCGAAATTCGCTCCAGGCATCCGGCCATCGCGTCCAACAATGCGCGGGCGGATGGATACCGTTCTTCCCGGTCAGGCCGGATCATTTTTTGAAGCAGCTTCACGACCGGCGCGGGCACCCGCGCGGCGCGTAGTTGCTCCAGGCGCAACGGCTGCCGGACCTGTTGCTCGTGGACGCCGGTCAGGGTGGTTCCCCCGAAAGGGAGTTTCCCGCAGAGCAAATACCACAGTGTGATACCCAGCGAGTAAATGTCCGAACGGCCGTCCACCGACCGCGCTCCGTCGCGGGCAAATTGCTCCGGGCTAGCGAACGACGGCGTGCCGATAAAGCCGTCCGCAAATGTCTTCTCGCCTTCCCCGGCCTCGGCCAAATCAACCGCCTGTGCTAGCCCGAAGTCGATCACCTTGACGTGCGGCGGGTCGTTCGCGTCATCGCCCCGGCGGTGGGCGAGCATGATATTGGAAGGCTTGAGATCGCGGTGGACGATGCCGAGCGCCTCCGCTTCCATGAGGGCGCAGGCCACCTGCCGGCCGACTTCGAGCGCGAGCGCGGGCGGCAGCGGGCCGTCGCGCCGCAGGCGGGCTTCGAGCGTTTCTCCCTCGACCAATTCCATGGCGTAGAAGCACTGGCCGTCCTGCTCGCCATAGTGAAACACGCTGGCCACGTTTGCATGACGCAGCTTCGCAGCGGCGCGCGCCTCGCGCAGGAAAGCCGTGCGGGCGGCCGGGTGCCCGGCGACGTTCAGGCCGATGATTTTCAGCGCCACTTCGGTATGCAGGACGGTATCCCGCGCCCGGTAGGTGATGCCCATCGCGCCGCGACCGAGTTTGACCGGCCACCCCTCGGCATCGGACACGATTTCGAAATGTCCGAAAACGCGCGTGGGCGTAAAGTCTTCCGTGCCGTCCGTCTCGTCGTCCTCCGGCGACAGGGCAAATCGCGCGAGGCAATTCAGGCAGCCCTGGTCAGGACCGCCGAGGCTGAGCGTGCTGCCGCAAACCATGCAAACTCCGCCTCCGGAACTGCTCGCCGAACGTCCCGGGCTTGCGTCAGGCGGAGGGATGCCATCATCGCGGGGGTCATCGTTCATCGCACGTCAAAACACTGAGGAGGGGAAGGCGCTTTCAAGAAACGAGCAGCCGGTAGAGGTAGTGCATTTCTTCGTCCGCTTCCTTTGGCGTTGCCACCGTCGCCGCCACCTCGTCGCGCACCAGTTCGCGGTAACGTTGGCGTAGCCGCCGCAACTGCGTACGCATGGTGGCCGGGGGCAGGTTGAGTTGACCGGCGACTTCCTCTTGACTGAGCGGGGCGGACGGCCCGCCTAACACCAAAGGCTTGAGCGCCTCGAAAACTGCTTGTTTGCCTTCCGACGTGTAAGCTTGCCGGAGTTGCTCCCACGTGCGGCGCATCACGGCGGCAGCCCAGCCACGGTCGAACTCGTGCACGGTGTC
>CALMVM010000008.1 GCA_937873255.1 uncultured Verrucomicrobiota bacterium
GTATTGGAGCGCGCCTTGTCCCCGCAGCCCGGCTTCCGCGACGAACGGGAATTTTTCGACGCCCTGCTTGCCGCCAGCGGCCTCAAACGCGCCGACCTGCGGTTTGATTCGGACGCGGGTATGGAGCCCGTTGCGGCCCCGGCGGCGGATGCGACAATGGTGCCCGTGTATCTGCCCACGCCCGTCGCGGTGCCGGACGCCCCGGCGAAAGAGCCGCCTTATCCGCCGCCAACGGCGGTGCGCATGGCCGCGCCGATCCCGACAAAACTCCTGCGCCCCCGGGGGGCCACCCGGGCGACGGGAAATGATCCGCGCGACGTCCGACCAAAAGGCACGCGACCACTCGTAATCGCCATCTTGGCGGGACTTGCCGTCGCCGTTCTGGTGATCGGGCTGTTGATGTGGTCGAAGGGCATTGCCCCGTTCCCACGGAGAATGCCGCCGTCCGCGTCGCCGACGGGTTCACCGGGACGGTAAAAGGCAAACGCGGCTTGCCTCCGATGGAAGCAAACCGCGTTTGCAAATTTTGGGGGTGGCCGGGTTGACCGACCCATCCCCGTAACGGGCTGGAGTCAGTCGCGGTCCTCGAACCCGAGCGCCTTCATCGTCGCCGGGTCGATCCGACCGGAGGCGCGCAGATCGTTGTCCTTCTGGAAACGGGTGAGCGCGCTTTTGCTGGCCGGGCCGAATTCGCCGTCGATGCTGCCACGGTAATAACCGCGCTGGGCGAGCTGTTTCTGCACGGCTTTCGGCAGAGCGGCGGCGTTCTGCTGACGGTTGCCGTCGTTGTCGTCTTCGTCCTGGTCCCGGTTCCGGTTGTCGGCGACACGACCGTTGTAATACCCGGTCGTGTACGGATTATCGTACCCGTACCCGTATCCGTAGCCGTAGCCGCCGTACGGATAGCCGAACCCTCCGTAATACCCGAACAGGAACGGATCGTAGAAAAACGGCACGCCGCCAAGGTAATAGCGGTGCCCATAATACCCCCCGCGATACCCGCGATTGCCGTAGCCCCCGCGACCACGGTAGGCGGACGAATACTGCGCCGAACTCCGGGCCGCCGGACGATTGAAAGCCCCCGAGGAACCACGGCCGCCGCCGAACGAATGTCCGCCGGGCGCGGCCTGCAAACCGGAGGCGGCCATCAGAACCGCACCGGCAGTAACAAGTAAAGTTTTGATCATAGTGTTAGACCTCATTGACAGATCGTACGGCGACGCCTTTTCGCGTGCCTCGCGGCCGGGACGACTGTCCCGGCTTTGCCATGGGCGATGAGGGATTCGAACCCCCGACCAACTCGGTGTAAACGAGCCGCTCTACCGCTGAGCTAACCGCCCTAAGTTATTGCACGGAAGTAGTTTTTAGAATTTTTTCGCGCGAGCCAACCTTCCCTTGTCCACTGTTTTATCCACTTTATGCTCTGATTGCGATGAGAACAGATGAGGATAAGCAGCGAGCATTTGAGAAGGTGGGCGAGTGCCTCTACCGCTACACGCCGACTGGAACGTACTATGCCAGAATAAAGCGTCCCGGCAAGGAGCTTCGTCGCTCCTTGGGGACGACGGACCGGGCTGTGGCCAAACGAAAACTCGCCGATCTACATAAGGAGGTCGACCGCACCGAAGCCGCCACCGGCCGGGTGACGTTGGCCAACTTGTGCGAACGCTACATGGCCACGGTACAGAACCAGCGGCCCAAGACGCTCAAGCGCAAACGATACATTCATGCACAAATTCTGGCCGATTTTCCCGGCGGTGCAAACGTGCCAGCAGGCAAGGTGCTGCCTTCGCAGGTGTCGGCGTGGCTGGCCAGCTACGAGTTTGGCGAGGCTTCCTACAACCTCTTCCTTGAGTATGTGCGAGCGGTGTTCGCCCTCGCGGTCGATGATCGGATCGTCGCTGTCTCTCCTGTCGTTAATCTCAAAACCAAGCCACGTCAGAAACCGATCCGCAGAACCCCCACCCTTGCGGACTTCCATGCCATTGTGGCAAACATCCGCGCTCAGACATTCAACGCGGATGCCGAAGACAGCGGGGACTTCGTAGAATTCATCGGCTTGGCTGGATTGGGGCAGGCGGAGGCCAGTTCGCTTGTTTGGGACGACATTGATCTTGCGGGCGAGCGAATCACCACTTTTCGGCACAAGACCAAGCGCGGATTCATGGTGCCCATTTACCCTCAACTCCGCCCCTTACTCTTACGGATGCGCGAGGAGCGTGGCGGCAACCCACCAGGGAGCGAGCGAGTGCTCCGCACCAAAGAGGCAAAGAAAGCCATTGCTGGGGCTTGCAAGCGTCTCAGGCTTCCCGCTTACACTCATCGGGCATTCCGGCGGTTGTTCGTCACGTTGGCCATCGAACGTGGCGTGGATGTGAAGGTCATCGCCGAGTGGCAAGGGCACCGGGACGGCGGCAAGCTGATCTTGGACACCTACAGCCACGTTGCTCCCAAACACTCGGCGCGTATGGCCAGACTCATGAGCGAGGATGTCGGATCATGAAAATTGAAGATGCGAAGATCGGTCAAGTGTTCCTGCCAAGTCTGTTTTTCCAAGCAGGACAAAGGGCGATCACTCCTCTGCCGGCATCCATCTCACCACTGGAGGCAACAGACAGCACCCCATTTTTGTTATACAAATCGCCCATCACCGCTTTGCAATTCGTCGGTTTTGTCCTCAATCCAGATCCTGACCACGGTGAATTTTGGGGTACGATTGTCGATTTATCCGATGTCTGGAGGGAATACGACTTCGGTGGAAAAGGCTTACTCCTTCCTGAGTCGATCTCTGGAGGGAATACGACTTCGGTGGAAAAGGCTTACTCCTGCCTGAGTCGATCAATAGACCTTCTAGAAGGTGGAGAAACACTGGCTGACGCACTGCACCGAGATCGAGCCGGGAGTCGCCGGGCGGGTAGCGGAAATCGAGCGTTGGATGGATTTTCACCTCGGGCGCGAACGTTTCAACCGTCTGAAAGGCAAATCGTGGAGCCGGTCTCGCTGGGATCAGTCCGCGTGGCGCCGCGAG
>CALMVM010000009.1 GCA_937873255.1 uncultured Verrucomicrobiota bacterium
CAGGCGAGCAGGACCGGGCTGACGGGCGTAAGAGGAAAGCTGCCGGCGCGGCGTTTTGCGTCACGTTGATCGTGGCTTGGGCGCAGCACGGCGGCGGTCCTCCTTCCTTCGGCCAGGCAGTTTGGTACGTGCTGCTCGCGGTGGCCGTGGCGGGGCTCTCCCTGCTCTCGTTTTTCATCTGCGATTACCGGCTTGAGGGGTAGACATAGCCGAGCGGCCTGGCGTGGAAATGACTTCCCTAGAATCCCCGGACGGTTTTCTGCGAAGCGATCCACGGCCAGAGCCAGCCGGGTGTGTTCCCAGGAATAATTCTGACAAGCGGACCTTTTCACGGGTGCCCGCCGCGTCTTAAGTTTCTGCGATCCCTAGAAGTGGCGACACGCTTGTAATGGTCCAGCGTGGCGTTTCTAAGCGTGGCATCAACTTTGCAGTGCAACATTGAAGCACGCTTTCGGGGAAAGATCAGGCGCCCGGTTAAGTTCCGCGGTGGTGCGTGCGCGTTTTGCCCGCTACCGTCAGCGCAACCGCATCAAGCGATGCCTCAACAAGCTCAAGCACTTCCAGCGCATCGTCACCGGCTTCGACCGGCGTGACGTTTACTTCCTGGGCTTCCTCCACCTCGCTTGCACCCTTGCTCTGGCTGCGCCGAATGTCGATTCAACCTAGAACAGCGAGGCAGCATCAGCGCGGTGGGTGACCGGACGAACTTTGCGGCTCATCCGGCGAACTCCAACCCCGCGAAACCTAGAACGCCTCCGGGTCCTCCACCACCGATTCTTCCCGGCTTGCGCGCAGAGCATCGGCAGGCAACGAGGGAGTATTTGCCCGTCGGTACGCCTCATATGCTTCGTCCTCTTTCTTCGTTGCGGGCGCTGGCCGCCACCAACTGATAACCGTGAATCGACTCGCCGTTGCAGGTGGACATGTCGGCGGCGAGCACGAGATAATTTTGGTACTCGCCCTGGGTGGGCAGGTGGCTGGGGCTAGTAATTTGATCGGACGTCATAGCGTTTTGAAAGTCTTGAGGTGGCGTGGGTTTTGGGTTGAGTCCCGGGAAAAGATGATGTCGCAGGAATCATTCCCCCCCGCGGAGCCGGTGATCTGCAAGGGCTGGCGTCCTTTGGGGCACGGAAGCACCTCCGGGCGCCGGCCCCGCGACGGCCGGCGTTGCAAAGGCCGGCTCCGGCTCAAGGCATCAAGCCCAGATACAAATCGAATTCCTCCAGGTCGTGAGCGGGTCGGGAGTCAGCAAGGTGAGACGATGGGTTTGCGCGCTGGCGATGAGCAGTCGGTCGAAGGGCTCTGCGTGCAGGGCCGCAGGATGTCGGCAGCCGTGGCGCTGGCCATCTCCAGGGCCGGGCTCTGGAGGCCGTGCAGACGAAGCACCAACTCCATCCACTCGGCCGGGGGACGCTGGGAAAATGTCCAGCGCGTTTTGGCGTTGGTGTATCTGGTGGCGTGCCCATTCATCGCGGGACTGCTCGGCATCCTTGCCGCCCTGCCGCCCTGGCGGATTTCGAACCTGGTGTCTGCTGGAGTGGCGGCCTGCTATTTGGCTTTGGGGTTTCTCGACGCCCGTGTTCACCGCGGCCTGTTCGTGGCGAAAGAGCTGTCGAAGCGGGAGGACGAGAAGGAGGACACTCTGGAGGGCTAGTCGGCTGGCAGTTCGTCTAACCTTCGGCGAATAAACGCTGCCACTTTGGCCGGGCCGTGAGACCTCGCGTCGATGTAGCCGTCGATGGATAAAAAACCGTTTACGGGAGCATCGTCGAAGCGGACGAACATCACCCGCTCATCCTCTTTGGCTTTGATGATGTCGCGGATGACCCTCCACTCCAAGCCGCACCACTGCTTGTGGCCGTACTCCGCACAAAGAAACACCACGAGGAGCTGGCTGTTTTGGCGGTAGATGCCTTGCAGCAGCGTGTCCAAGTTCGGCCGGGCGAGCTGGGCTTGGTAGTCGGAGTCGTAGAAAACGGCGTCCGGACCGAGAGGCTCGCGTAACGCCTCGACCACCTCGGAAACATAGGCGCGCCGCTCCCCGGGGAAAGTCATGGCGACCTTGAACCGAATTTCGGAGAGCTTGCGTGACGAGCGGTCCACCTTGTCAACCTCGTGATCCAGCCCATCTTCACTTACTCTGAAGTTGCGGATCACAGCCCACTCGGGCCGGTATTCCTCACGGCCCTTATAATTGAGTATTACTCCCCGTTCGGCCACCCCGGTCCAGGGGTTTTCTACCGTCAGCGCGGTGATTTGTGCGAGGCGTTCGCCGCGAAGATAGATCCAGCGGCCTCTCCTCAGCCGGCCGGCCGGCGAGACCAGGCCACTGCCGTCTTGCGCCGGCGGCGTGGGGTCGAAGTGCCCAGGAGGCGGGATGGAGATCGGTCCGCGCGCGAATTTCTCGTCCGACATTGTCTTTGCCACGAGCGACGCGTGGCCGCACAGCGCGGCGAAAGCGGACGGTGAGATTGTCATCGGTTTTTGGGTGGTGCGATGATCCAATGGTAAGTTTACCGCAGATCCTGGCCGAGCGCATCCGCCATCTGCCGGGCAAAGGTGGACGAACTGCTGAAAGGTTGCCCTCGTCTTTCTTCCGGTACGCTCGCCCCCAGCGGACGATGGCCCCGAGAGTTCGCTACCGCGAGCGGCCGAGGAACTCCGCCAAGTCAACCTGCCTAAGGGCAACGCATCCAGACAAAACGAGAGATGACGCGTCTCCAACAATTCCGGGCGGTCTGCCAGGAACTCGACCAACGCGAAAAGGCCGGCGCGCAACGCTGGGAACAGGCCAAGCGTTGGTGGCAGGAGGAGAAAAGCGAGATCAAGCACCTGCGACAGCTTGCTAGGTCGGAGTATTCGCTTCAGACAGAGCGCAGGCGGCGCCTCGATGGACTTGACCGACTGGAGGCCGAGTTTCTCGAAGAATATGCGCGCGCCACCGTTTGGTCGATGATCTGGGCATTTCGTCCTCCCGCTGCGGAGGAACTCTTGGAAATGCGCTTCAGGAGCAAAAAAGGTGGCCGCGCACCCGACAACCGCCGCTTCAATGCCTTCTGCGACGGCCTCGATCCGGCGAAATGGACGAAATTGGCCCAGCGCTGTCAAATCGGGCTGCCGACGGTTTAGTTCACCAAGACCCACCTTGTCCATCTCCTCGGCTACTCTTTGGCCGGCATCGAAGGATTGATGAGGCGCGGCAGCATCAAGTTCGAGAGGTGGGGCCATCGCACTGTGCGATTCCTGCCTGACGACGTTCGCAGATTCATCAAAACGTCTGCGAAATGGCGTCGTGGGCGGTCGGGCAAATAGTTTTTCCGCTTTTTATTTCCGCAGAAAAGTAAGGGAATAAATGACGCTCAACGGCTACCCTCCGGCGTCTAATAGAGGAGAGAAGGGAACTGGTCGTCTGAACAGCTCCATATGGGTAGCCGTTCGACGCCACTCATTCCCTTGCTTTTCGGCTGTTTTTGGCCTCCCCGAAGTCGGCGTCGAAAAAGCGACGCAGCCGTTTGTTATCGTCCGGGGCGAATGAACTTCAAAATCCCTTCTTTCGGTGGGTGGCCGGACCCGGAGTCTGGCCCCGGCCGGCGCACCGTCGGACCGGCAGGGCTTCTTCGGCAGACCGGATTCAGCCGATTGCCCATTGAGGAGTATGAACTTCGGGGATGATTCCCGTCGTTGGTGCCCTACGCCCGCAGGCACCCCGAGCCACGCGGCATGGCGTTGGAAAATGCGGCATTCGACCAACCCACACACAGAAGAGGAAACTTCCCTTCGTTGACGACTTGCCGCCCGTTTGAGTGGATCGGCGCACTGCCACGGCAGTACCACCGCAGAGTCTTCCGTCCATCAATGTATCCAGAACATGAACGTCCCACCAAACCGAGCCGCCTGGCGAGCACGGCATCAAACCCGCAAACACGCAAAGCTCATGGCTGAAACCGGCGATCCGACCCAGCCGCAGTTCCCCGCGCCGCCGCCCGTGCCATCGTTGCCACGAGGCTTGCGGCAGAACCATCCGGCTGGCCAAAGCGTCTGATGGCACCCGCGCGTTCGGCACGGTGACGCAGCGCCTTTTGGCGGCTGGAACGCTCGGGTGGGCAACCAACGATCAGCGCGATTCGCTTCAAGGAGGGAGCGTCTTTTTCCTTGGAGCGATCTGGTCTCAGGATTTCAAGGTGCCGACCTTGTACAGGTTCGGGCTTTTCTTGAGGTCGCCGGGCGTCACGAAGTTCGCCACCGCCTGCGCCGAGGCCACGCTGCTGCTGGCGATAAATTGCTCGGGGTCGGCCTGCTTGGCTACCCGGTAGAGGTCCAAAAACGCGCGGGCGGCGGCCTGCGTTTGTCTGACTTCCGGGTCGGTCGCCTCCACGTCCGCAACCCACCCCGGTGCGGCGGCGCTGCCAGTGGCTGCCCGCGCGGTCGCCTTCGGGCCGGCCGGCTGCGTGGGCGCGGTGGCAAGAACCTGCGCGGCGGCGGTCATCGCGTCCGCCCCGCGGATCGTCAGGTAATATTTGTTGCCCGCCTGGGCGTAGCAGCGGAACACGAACTCCGAACAAATCATTGGCTGCTTGCCGGCCGCCAGGAGCTGCGAAAGCTTTTCGGAGGCGGTGTCGAGGATGTTACGCACGACGGCACCAAGCAGCGGGACGGCCAGGTGTCGGCTGGTGCAAAGCAGCGCGAGCAGGATGATGTCGTCGTAGGCGTAGGGCTGCGGATGTTCCTCGTAGTTCTTGACGCGCGCGATGACCTTTGCGGCGGGGTAGCCCGTGTCGCCGAGGTGATGTTTGTCGGCGGAAATGAAACGATAGACATCCACGAAGTTGGACCCCGCCACCGAATCGGCCACGGTGTTGGTGGTGATCCCTTGACTGAGAGCTTCGGCCACCTTCGCGCCGTCGTAGATGGAGGCATGGGAATACTCGGTGCCGTCAAAGAGGCGGATCAGACGGGCAACCAGCGAGGTGCCCTGGTAGAGGAACACGTCGCCCGGTTTGAGATCGGTGATGGCGATGGTCGTACTCATGGAATTTTGGTTGACAGATTGAGCTGCCAGGCAATGCTTTGCAATTATTTATTACATGAAAGGGTAGTGTCGCCGCGGTCCTCTCAAAAAATCTAAGTCATGCTCCTCCACGCCAAACAACCCAATCAGCTCGACGACCTCCTGGCGGCCAAAAAGGTTTGGTCCGCCCGGTTGTTGAACGCGCCGCGCCCGACTGGCTTCCGCGCGCTGGGGGCGGCATCCGGTTCCGCGCCCGACCAGAACGTCGTGGGCGTGGGCGTGGGCGAAAAGTTCGATGGCACCCAGCCCACCGGGGTGCTGGCGATCAAGTTTTTCGTCCGCCGCAAGTACGCGCCGAGCGAACTGGCCGGCAAGCAGACCCTGCCCAAAAGCATCGACGGCCTGCCCGTAGACGTAGAGGAAACGGGCCTGCTGCGCGCCTTCGCACCGAAGAAAACATCGGCCTCCGCCTCTAGCGGTGCGCTGCCCAACCCGAAAGCCCGCCACCGGCCCGCGCAGCCCGGCTGCTCGGTCGGGTTCCAGTTCCCGCCGCCCGCCGCCATGGTCATGGCCGGCACGTTCGGCGCGGTGGTCAAGGACGCGGCGGGCCGCTACATCCTCAGCAACAACCATGTGCTCGCCGACGAGGGCCGGTTGCCTGCGGGCGCGGACATCTTCCAGCCTGGATTGCTCGACGGCGGCAGTCCCGCCACGGACAAGGTCGCCAAGCTCGCCCGCTTCATCCCGCTGCAAGCCGGCGTGATGAACAAGGTGGACTGCGCCATCGCCAAGGGCAACGACGCGAACGTTCTTTCCCCGGCGATTCTGCACGTCGGTGCGCCCAGCGGCACGGCGCAGGCCGCCATCGACATGCGCGTGCACAAGTTCGGCCGCACGACGAGCTACACCGTCGGCCACGTCACCAGCACGGCCACGGACGTGACCGTCGGCTACGAGACCGGCAACTTTACCTTCGAGGACCAGATCATCATCGTGGGCGACGGCGGCTCGTTCAGCGACGCGGGCGACAGCGGCTCGCTGATCCTGGAGCGGCAGACCAACCGCGCCGTCGGCCTGCTCTTCGGCGGCTCGCGCACCCACACCATCGCCAACCACCTGGCCGACGTGCTCTCCGCGCTCAAGGTGACATTGGCTTGAAAAACCACGCGGATGACCGGAGAGTTGAGCGAATGACTACCGAGAACGACGTGCTCCAGATCAAGCGTCGGCACTCCGCGCAGTTGCTCCAGCAGCCCGGTGTCTGCGGGGTCGGCGTGGAAAAAGACGCCGCACAGGGGTTTGTGCTGGCAGTCCATCTCGACGCGAGCCAGCCCAAGGCCGGTGCCGGCTTGCCCGCCTCCATCGACGGAGCACCCGTCAAGTTGATTCACAGCGGCCCCTTCTTGAAGCAGTGAGGACTCTCCGCAACGCTTGACTGGACCGCCGGACCAGAGGCACATCACGTTGAATTGCCGGCCTGCAACTTTTGCTCCAGTGAGCTTGGTCCATCCGTACGATTTACCGCCGTGGCGGTAGCCCCAGCAACTCCCGGAAACGGGGATCGTCCTCAAACGCCTCCAGGTCATTTTCGTCCTGATCTTTCGGAGAGCCATCGGGATTCTGGCCTTCCTTTTGCAGCAGGCGCTGCATCAACGGCAGCCAGTCCCGCGAAAGTCGCAGGCTTTCCTCCAAGGCTTGGTACGCGGCCTCCGTCGCTACCCGGATGCTTTCCCCGGAAGACCCGCCGCCTCTCTCGCCGGTGGACCGCTTTAACCAGGCGACTTTCTGGCCGTAGGCGCACGCCAGATTCAGCAGGATGGCGTCATCCTTCTCCTTGGGATACTTGGTGTTATATTCCTCGCAGAGCATGATCGCGGCCTCGAAGCCGTTCGGCGGCGGATCGTAGAGGAAGGAGTAAACGAGCGCATTGTACACGTTGCGGACCACCCGGTGATCCGAGGGTACCGCATTCATAGCGTTGAGTGAACGTCTGCACGCCCGCGCCGGCAAGCGAGAGGAGTTCGGTCCTCTCAGAGATAAAATCTGCGATTACATCGACCTGCTCGTCGCACTGGAACGGCAAACGCCGCGCCCATCACTCAAGTCAGGGTGATGCGTTCCCACCCTGCTCTTCATTCTTTGCCGGGCGGCGGCTCGGCACGCAGGATGGCTTCCACCGCCGGCAGCAGCTTAGGAATGTCCTCGGAGATTGTTTCCCACAACAGGTCCAGGTCGATCCCGTCGTAACCGTGAATCAGCCGATTCCTCATGCCGGCGATCAGTCGCCACGGGACGCCGGGATGCTGGCCCTCGAATTGCGGCCCGAGACGTCTGGTCGCTTCTCCGACGACTTCCACGCAACGGATGATGGCATACCGTGTCTCCCACTCAGATTCCAGACGCTCCCGCGTGCCCAGGCGGGCCGCCAAGACGCTTGCCTTCTGGCAGTGGTCCACGATGTGGCCAAGCGCGTCAAGCTGCCGCTGGTTCAGCTTCATAGACGACGCGCGCGTCCCGTGCGACCGCACGAGCGAGGGAACGATTTCCGACGCTGGCAGCCGTCCGCACCGAGCCAGCGGTGATCAAATTGACCGGAACGTCCAGATCGGCAGCCAACTCGCCTTCCAAGTCATTGAGGAACGCAAATCCCGCCATGCCGCGCGGGACGCTCCCTAGCGCGAACTCGACCACGAGATCCACGTCGCTCAACGGCGTGGCCTCGCCCCGTGCCACGCTGCCGAAAAGCTCGATGCGCCGCACTTCTGGGTGTGCGCGTCCAAACGCCGCCAACACCGGTTGCAGGGCTTCGAGCGTGGGTGCTGGTCTGTTGAGCATCGTGCTGATTCCAAGATGATCGTACACCCGTGCCGGAGCGAAGTCACTCGCGTTTGGCGCGCCTCATCCGAACACGCTTCGACTTTCCGCGCAGGCTGTTATTTTGCCTCGTTACAGTGCGCTTGGCTCTGCCACCGCCCCTCCTTCCCCCGCCACAGGAC
>CALMVM010000010.1 GCA_937873255.1 uncultured Verrucomicrobiota bacterium
GACATGGGCATTGCGCGAAACCGCGATTTTCCCCTTAACTCCGCAACAATCGTGCCGATGAACGGAAGGGACACGGTCCCGCCGCCGTCTTTTCACTTCTCCAACCATGGCCCTTTCAATCTCAGGTCTCGTCTCCGGCATGGACTGGCAGTCCCTCGTGACCCAGCTCGTGAACGCCGACCGCGCGCCCGAGACGGCGATGCAGACCCAGCAGACGACGAACAACTCGAAGATCAGCGCCCTGGCGACGATCAAGACGCAGCTCAACGCGCTGGCCTCTTCGCTGACCTCCTTGCAGGACTCGTCCCTTTTCCACGCGCACACCACGACCGTCGGCAACGCGGCGCTCGGCTGGACCGCCGCCGGCTCGGCGCAGACGCCCAACGGCCCCTACACCGTCGCCGTCACGCAGCTCGCCGTCGCCGCCGCCCGGCAGGGCACGGCGCACGTCGGCTCGGGCCTCAGCGCGTCGGGCGATGTCAGCGGCGTATCGCTGGCGACCGTGCCCACCGCGACGGCCGTCAAGGCCGGCAATTTCCAGATCAACGGCGCGACGGTCTCGGTGGCGACGACGGATTCGCTCCAGGACGTTTTCGGCAAGATCAGCGCCGCGACCGGCGGCACCGTGACGGGCGCGTACGACCCCGCCACGGACAAAATCTCGCTGACGAGCAGCAGCGGCAACGTCGTGCTCGGCGCGTCCAATGACACGACCAACTTCCTGTCCGTCTTCAAGCTCAACAACAACGCCTCGGGCACCGTCACCAGCAGCGGCCCGCTCGGCGCGGCGCAGTTGAGCAAGCCGCTCGCCTCGTCGAACCTCGCCGGGGCCATCACCGGCACCGACGCCAGCGGCAACGGCACGTTCTCCATCAACGGCACCGCCATCGCGTTCAACACCGGCACGGACACCGTCCAATCGGTGCTCAACAAGATCAACGCCTCCGGCGCGGGCGTCACGGCGGCCTACGACGTGACCACTGACCGTTTCACGCTGACCAACAAGACCACGGGCGACCTCGGACTTTCCGTCACGGATTCCAGCGGCCTGCTGGGCGCGATGGGCCTGGGCGGCGGCTCGACGCTCGTCACCGGCCAGGACGCGCAGTTCTCGGTCAACGGCGGCGCGTCGCAGACCAGCCATTCCAACACGCTCACCGACGCCTCCACCGGCCTGAGCGTGACGGCCGGCATGACGGGCACGTCCACGGTCAACGTCGCCTCCGACAGCACGGGTGCGACCGACGCCATCAAGGATTTCATCGCCAAGTACAACGCGGTCCAGGACACGATTGCCAACGACACGAAGATCACCCCCGGCACGGGCGTCAAGGTCACCGGTGCCATCCTGGCCGGTGACAACGAGATCAAGGCGCTCGGCACCAGCCTGCGTTCGCTCGCGTTCTCGGCGATTCCCGGCCTCGACGGCGCGTCCGCCAGCCGCCTGCAAAGTTTCGGCATCGACTTCGTCCCCGGCTCGAACGAACTCGCCATCACCAACCCGAGCGCGCTGTCGGGCGCGCTGTCCACCAACGCCGCCGCCGTCGCCAATTTCTTCCAGAACAGCACGAACGGCCTCGCCGCCGGGATCAACAATTACATCAACACCGCCACCGGCAGCAGCGGCACGCTCGCCACGCAGACCGATACGCTCAACAAGCGCAACACGTCGCTGACCGCGCAGATCGCCGCGATGGAGCGCAAGCTCACCGCCGAGACCGCCGCCTGGACGAAGGAATTCACGGCGATGGAATCCATCCAGGCCACGATGAAAGCCCAGACTACGGCGCTCAACAACGCCTTCAACAGCAAGTCGAGCAGCGACTCGTAGCCGCGCAACCGGACCCTTTCACCGATGAACCGTTTCCTCCTTCCCGGCCTGGCGCTCGCGCTGGCGTTGTCGGGCTGCGCGCCCGGGCTCGACAAGCGCCCGCAGTACCCGGTCGGCGCGGGGTTCGTGCCGCGCAACGTCTACAAGTCCGCCGCCGCGCTGGGCCTGCGCCGCGTCGCCCTGCTGCCACCCTACGACGGGTTGGCCGACACCAACCGCCGGCAGGATCTCGACCGCAATTTCGCCACCGAACTCAACGCCGCCGGCCGCTTCGAGGTCGTCGCCATCAGCCGCAACGAACTCGTCGCGCTGTGCGGACGCGACCAGATCAATTCCGCCGAGCCGCTGCCCCCGCGTCTGTTGGCGGCGATCCGGGGCGAGTACGGGGCGGAGGCAGTGATGTTCGTGGACATCACACAGGATGATCCCTACCGGCCGATCACCCTCGGCGTACGCGCCAAGCTCATCGACACGCGCTCGGGCACGCTGGCGACGTTGTGGTCGTGCGACTCGGTGTTCAACGCCGGCAACCCCGCCGTGGCCAACTCCGCGCGCCGCTTCCAACTGGAGGAAGGCCGCCAGCAATTTCCCGCCGATCAGGACGGCAGCAGCGTCCTGCTCAGCCCCGCGCGCTTCGCCCGCTACGCCGCCAACGCCACGTTCGCCACGCTGCCCCGCTAAAAATTTTCCGCCACCCCGCACCGCCATGGAAATCTCCAGCTTCTCCAACCCCTCGCCGACCCCGCCCTCGAAGCCCGCGCCGTCCGGCGTCCGCAACGGCGCGGCTAGCGCCAGCGGCCCCGCCGCGCCGGTCGCTTCCGACCAGTCCGTCAACCTCGGCGCGGTCCAATCCATCCAACAAGCCATGAACAACCTGCCCGACTCCCGCGCCGACGTGGTCGCGCGCGGCAAGGCGCTTGCCGCCTCCGCCACCTATCCGGCCGCCGAAATCATCAACAAGCTGGCCGAGATGTTCATCGAGGACGCCGAGGCCGCCATGAACGCCGACTGAGCCGATTTTCGACCCTCTTTTCCCCGTTTCCAGCCATGAACACCGCCCACCGCTACGCCCAGGCCTACCGCACCGCCAGCGTCGAAACCGCCAGCCCCGCCAAGTTGATCCTCATGTTGTTCGACGGCGCGGTGCGTTTCCTCCACCAGGCGCTCGCCGGCTTCGACCTGCCCGCCGCCGCCGCCCGCAACGAGGCGATCACCGGCAACATCCTCAAGAGCCAACGCATCATCGCGGAACTGCGCGGCAGCCTGAACCTAGAAAAGGGCGGCGAGGTCGGCCAGACCCTTCATCGGCTCTACAGTTTCATGGACGCGCAGCTCCGCGAGGCGAACCTCAAAAAGGACCGCGCGCCGATCCTCCTGACCCAGGAACTCCTCACCGAGGTGCGTTCGGGTTGGGCGCAGATGATGCAGCAACAGCCGGCGGCGCTCGCGGCCTGACCCGTTTTTGTCCATGGACGCGAGCGATTCTCAAAAGAGGTTCTGGCGGCTGCTGTCGGACTACGAGGAGTTGACGCGCGGCGAGACGGCCGCCGTGCAGCACCGCGATTATCCGTCGCTCGAAGACGCGCAGACGCTCAAGGCGACAATTTTGCCCGTGCTCCAGCGCACCGCCGCGAGCCTGGGCCTGGACCGCACCAACTGCCCGGCGCTCGTCGTCCGCCTCGACGCCATCGCCGCCGCCGAGGCCGCCAACCTGGAAACGCTCGCCGTCCGGCGCACGGCCATGCAGACACGCGTCGGCGAGATGGACACGACCCGGCAGCGGCTGCGCACGTTGAGGAATTATCACGCGGACCCCTCGCCCGGCTACGCGGCAGGCAGCTTCGCCGCCTGCGGTTGAGGAACCCGATCACCGCGCATGAATGCTGCTCTGCATAGTCGGAATTTGATCTTCCTGCCCGATCCCATGGCCGCCGCCGATTCGACTTCCGCGGACGCGGAACCCGACGCGCTCGTCCGGCACGCCGCCGTCTGCCGGGAGGCGTGCTCGCAGTTGACGCTCGCCATCGTCCACGAGATGAACAGCCTTACCGGCGGCATCGCCGTGCTCAGCGAGGTTTATCTGCAAGAGGCGAGCGCCGGCCTGCCGATGGGCGAGGGGCTCGAATTGATCCACCAGAGCACGCGCCGGCTCCAGACGTTCGTACGCGACCTCGAACGCGTCCACGGACCGTTGCGCGTGGAGTCGAGCTACCTGAACATCGGCGAAACGGTGCGCGGACTCCTGGAACTATTCATGCCCGTCCTGCCGAAGGACACAGTCATCGAGACCGACATCGAGCCCGAGGAAATGGCCACCTGCCTGGACGAGGCGCGGTTTCGCCACGCCCTGCTCGGCCTGACCCTGAACATTCGCGATGCCCTCGCCGCCCGGCCCGAACCCGGACACGGGTTGCGCGTGTCGCTACGCCGTCTGCCCGACGACCGGGCGGAACTCGTCCTCGTCCCGACGGACGCCGCCGGCGTGGACATCCGCGCCGGGTTGCCCGAAACGGACCCGCGCCGCGCCGACGCCGATGCGCGCCTGGCTGACGCGACCCTCGTCTTTGAAGAACTCGGCGGCCGGCTGACGCGCGGCGGCCACGGCGAATACATCGCCGAGTTGCCGCTCGTCGTCTGCTGAACCGCTCTCCTTTTTCCGCCATGCCCGATCTCCAGACCATCCTGCTCGTCGACGACGACGAACGCGTGTTGGAAATGCTCACGCTCTCGGTGCGCGGCGAAGGCTTCGAGGCCGAGGCGTTCCAGGACCCACGCGAGGCGCTCGAACGCGCGAAAACGACGCCGTTCGCGGTCGTCATCTCGGACCTGAACATGGCCGCCATGAACGGCCTGGATTTCCTCAACCGCGTCCGCGAATACCAGCCCGACGCCTCGCGCATCCTCATCACGGGCATCCTGACGCTCGACGTGGCGTTGGACGCAATCAACCGGGGGGAGATTTACCGTTTCATCGCCAAGCCGTGGATCCACGCGGAACTGGTTGTCACGATCAAGAACGCCCTGAACCGCTGCAACCTGTTGCGCGACAACCGACTGCTCCACGAGCAGACCGCCGCGCTCAACGCGCAGTTGGCCGAGGCGAACCTCGCGCTGGCGGGCAAGGTGGTCGAGCTGAAGGAGGAAAAGGGCAACGTCGAACGCGCGTTCGGCGAGTTGCGCCAGAATTTCGATCATTCCCTGGAACTCTGCCACCGGATGCTCTCGGCGTTTCACCCGGCGTTGGGTGAGCAGGTGCGCGCCGTGGCGGAGATCTGCCGGCGGATGGCGGCGAGCGGTCGGTTGTCGGAAGAGGAGAGCCACACGTTGACGGTCAGTTCGTGGCTTTACGACATCGGGCTGATCGGACTGCCGAGGCGCTTGTGGCGGCGGATGTATTCGGTCAAGGCGCAGGAAACGCTCAGCCCCGAGGATCGCGAGGCGATCCACATCCATCCGATCCACGGCCAGAGCCTGGCGGCGTTCGTGGCGAAGCTCAAACCCGTGGGCGAGACGATCCGGGGGCACCACGAGCGGTTCGACGGCAAGGGCTATCCCGACCGACTCGAAGGCGAGATGATCCCGTGGACGGCGCGGCTCTTGGCGGTGGCGGTGTATTTCGTGGAAAGCGGATTGCCGCGCGGCGAGGCGACCGAGGCGGTGCTGGCGCGTTCGGGGACGTGGTTCGACCCGGAGGCGGTGCGGCTGCTCCTGCGCGTGATGCCGGCCATCGACGTGCCGAAGATGGCGCGCGAGGTGATGCTCGACGAGTTGCGTCCCGGCATGAGCCTGGCGCGGGGGTTGTACAGTTCGGCTGGCGTGCTGCTTTTCCCGGAGGAACAGCATCTCAGCGAATCGACGATCTCCAAGATCCGGCACCACCACATGCTGAGCACGTTCACGCAGCGACTGCTGGTGTACGGATAGAAAGTGTCCGGACCTCTGCAGCCCCTGCCGGGGCTGCAGAGGTCCGGACACGCGAACGAAAACGCGGTGAGAGGTAATGATTTGGAGGGGGCATTTTCTACCCGGCACTTCTTGCCGCCGCCGTCGCAACACCTCCGCCCGCCGGCCGGTTTCTCTCTGTAAAACACCCCTTGGCACACCGGATGCTAAAGGGTCCGGCATGAACGTCGGACTCTATCAGGGCGCGGCCTCCATGCAGGCGCTCGAACGCTGGCAGGAGGCGGTTTCCCAGAACCTCGCCTCGGCCAGCGTGCCCGGCTACAAGGGCACGTCGGTGGACTTCGACACCGTCATGAGCGCCGGCAATGCCTCCAACCTCAACGCCCCCGGCCCGCAGGGCAACGGCGCGATGCCCCAGGCCAGCCTGCGCCGCGACCTGACCCAGGGCGAACTCCGCTCCACCGGCCAACCCGAGAACCTCGCGGTCCAGGGGCCGGGATATTTCCAGGTGCAGGGCGCGGACGGCAAACCGGCGTACACCCGCGACGGCGAGTTCCACCGCAACGCCGAGGGCACCCTCGTCACCAAGAGCGGCCTCGCCGTCCTCGGCCAGAGCGGCGCGCCCATCCACATCGACCCGAAGAAGGGCGCGATGAGCGTCGGGGCCGACGGCAAGATCACCCAGGGCGACACGCAGGTGGACCGCGTCGGCGTTTTCCAGTTCAAGGAACAGGAAGCCCGCTCGCTCAGCGGCGGCCTTTTCCGCCCCGGCGACAAGGACACCGCCGCCGCCGTCGAGCAGCCGAAGATCGCCTCCGGGTTCATCGAGCAGAGCAACGTCTCCACCCTGCGTTCGATGGTCGAACTCATCACCGTCCAGCGCGCCTACGAGGCCAACCAGAAGGCCATCAGCGCGCACGACCAGCGGCTCTCGTCCGCGATCCAGATCCTCGGCAACCCGACCGCCTAACCCATTTTTGACCTATGATCCTCTCGCTCAGCAGCGCCGCCACGGGCATGGAAGCCCAGCAGCTCAACCTCAACAACATTTCCAACAACCTCGCCAACGTCAACACGACGGGCTACAAGCGCAGCAAGATCGAGTTCCAGGATTTGCTCTACCAGCAGCAGCGCGCGTCCGGCTCCGAGGTCAGCGACAGTAACGTGCTGCCGGTCGGCGTGGAACTGGGCAACGGCAGCCGCGTGGTGTCCACCGCGAAGGTCTTCACGCAAGGCCAGCTCAAGCAGACCGGCGACAAGTTCGACGTGGCGCTCCAGGGCGACGGGTTCATCGAGGTCCAGATGCCCGACGGCACGAAGGCGTACACCCGCGACGGCGGCCTGAAACTCTCCTCTGACGGCCGCGTCATGACGAATGACGGCCTGCCGGTGGCGAGCGGGTTCCAGCCGATCCAGGTCGGCGCGACCGACGTGGCGATTTCCTCCAACGGGCAGGTGACCGTCACCACCGCCAAGGGCAAGCAGAACTTCCAGATCACGCTCACGCGCTTCAACAACCCCCAGGGCCTGCGCAGCCTCGGCGGCAACCTCTACGCCGAGACGCCCGCCAGCGGCACGCCCGAGACCGCCAAGCCCGGTGAGGACGGCATGGCCACGATCCAACAGGGCGCGGTGGAAACGAGCAACGTCAACGTCGCCGAGGAAATGGTGAACATGATCATGGCCCAGCGCGCCTACGAGGTGAACTCCAAGTCCATCCAGGCCTCCGACGAGATGCTCCAGACCGTCAACCAGCTCAAACGCTGATCCTCCTCCCGATGAAGGCGTTTCTTCTCCTCTTCGGCGGCGTGCTCGCCGCCCTGCCCGCCCGCGCGCAGGACCTCGGCAACATCCTTGCCCCCGTCAACGCTCCCGCCGTCACCGCGCGCCACGCCGCGACCCCCGCGCGCACGACCGGCAGCATCAAGCTCGGCGAGGCCGAAATCTTCGAGCGCGTCGCCCGCAAGCTGACCGAACGCCTCGCGCTCAAGGACGGCGAGCTTTCCGTTTCCCCGATCTCTGCGTGGACGCCCGTGGACGTGCCGGCGGGCACCTGGGACATCACCCTGCTCGAAGCGCCCGACGCGAAGGGGCTCGTGACACAGTTCTACGTGAAGTTCCACCTCGATGTCGGCGACCATCAGGTAGGCGAATGGCAGGTGCCGATCCGGGCGGAATATTACCGCGAAGTCTGGGTCGCCAACCGCCGCCTCGCGCGCGGCGAAACGCCCGCCCCGGCCGATCTCGACAAGCGCCGCCTCAACGTCCTCGCCGAACGCCAGCCTCCGATCCCGGCGCGAGAGTCGGTGGACGGTTACGAGGTCGCCCAGAGCATCGCCGCCGGGCAGCCGCTCACCGAACGCGACCTCACCCCGCGCACGCTGGTGCATCGTGGTCAAACCGTCAGCGTGGTCGCCGCCGACGGGACGTTCTCCATTTCGATGAAGGCCCTCGCCACGCAGGACGGTTCCAACGGCGCGATCATCAAGGTGCGCAACACCACCAGCCAGCGCGACATCACCGCGCAGGTCGTCGGCGAGAACCGCGTCGAAGTGCGCTTCTAAAAATCCTCCCATTTTTCCTCCTCCCATGAAAACCCTCTCCACCATCGTCCTGCTGGCGTTGACCCTCGGTTACGCCGCCACCGCCTTTGCCGGCGGCAGCGCCAAGAACAAACAGCGCGCTTCCCAGACTCTCCTGCCCGGCGACGACATGGCACCGCTGCCCGTTGCCGACACGTCGGTCATGGTCACCGACAATCCGCAGGTCGAGGTGCGTCGCGCGACGGCCGTCATGGACCCGCGCGACCGGACGCGGCTGTCCTCGGGTTCGCTGTGGAAGGACGGCGTCACCAACGAGGCCGGCATGTTCGCCGACCGCCGCGCGCGCCGCCGGGGCGACGTTTTGACGATCCTCATCGCGGAGAACGTCACCCTCACCAATTCGATCACGCAGCAAACCGCCAAGAGCAACTCGATTGCCAACCCGGTCCTGGATTCGTACCTGCTCAACCTGCCCAAGAACCTCGGCTTCGCCAAGAAGGCGTCGGCATCGGCGAGCGCTTCGGGCGGTTCGGCGACCGCCAGCACAAACCCCTCGGTCAGCGGCGCGCTCGGCCTGACCACGAGTTACAACGGCACCGCCACCTACAACAACCAGCAAAGCCTCGACAGCCGCGCGACCGTCACCGTCACCGACGTGCTGCCCAACGGCAACCTCGTCGTCGAGGGCACGCGGATCATCACGTTCTCGGGCGAGACCAAATACGCCGAGATGAGCGGGGTCGTGCGGCAGGAAGACATCACGCCGGACAACACGGTCGTATCCACCAGCATCGCCGACGCGAAGATTATTTTCCATTCCGAGGGCAGCCTCACCGACGCGCAAAAGAAAGGCTGGCTCTCGCGCGCCATCGACCACGTCAACCCGCTCTGAATCGCCAATGGGCACGGACCATGCTTAGACCTCGCGTGACCCCGCAGACCTCCCCCGGAGCTTCCTGAAATGCACTTTTTGCCTACCTCGCTGAAACCCGCCGGCTGCGCGCTCCTGCTCGGCGGTCTGCTCGCCCTCTCGGCGCTGCCGGCGCGTGCCACGCGCATCAAGGACGTAACGATGGTCGAGGGCGGCCGGGACAACCAGCTCGTCGGCTACGGCCTCGTCGTGGGCCTCGCGGGCGACGGCGACAGCAAGATCAATTTCACCGTGCAGAGCGTGGCGAACATGCTCAAGCGTTTCGGCGTCAACGTGCCCGCCGCCGACATCAAGAGCGGCAGCGTCGCCGCCGTCATGATCACCGCCGACCTCGGCCCCTTCCGCCATACCGGCAGCCGCATGGACGTGACCGTTTCCACCCTCGGCGACGCCAAGAGCCTCCAGGGCGGCGTTCTTTTGCAAACCCCGCTCCTCGGCGCGGACGAAAAAGTCTACGCTGTCGCGCAGGGTCCGCTGGCCCTCGGCGGGTTCGTCGGCGGCGCGGGCGGCGGTGGCGGTGCGACGGTGCAGAAGAACCACCCCACCGTCGGTACGATCAGCGGCGGGGCCATCGTGGAACGCGAGGTGCCGACGCAGTTCGCGCCCAACGGCACGGTGAACCTGCTGTTGCGCTCGCCCGATTTCACCACGGCCTCGCGGGTCGCGGACGCGATCAACCACAAGTTCGCCGGCGCGGCGCTGGCCAAGGACGCCTCGACCGTCAGCGTGTATGTGCCGGTGCAGTACATGACCGACTACAAGGAGGTCGATTTCATGACGGCCGTCGGCGGCCTCGACGTGGTGCCCGACCAGGTGGCGCGCGTGGTCATCAACGAACGCACCGGGACGATCATCGCCACCTCCGACGTGCGCATCAGCAAGGTCGCCATCAGCCACGGTTCGTTGACGATCACCATTGCCTCCAACACCTCCACCAGCCAGCCCGCCGCCCTGTCCAACGGCCAGACGACCAAGGACACCTCCACCCAGACCGACGTGCAGGAGGGCAAGGGCTCGTTCGCCATCGTGGACGACAACCCCACCATCGAAAAAATCGCCGGCGCACTCAACGCCATGGGCGTGACCACCCGCGACATGATGTCCATTTTCCAGGCGCTCAAGCAGGCCGGCGCGCTCCAGGCCGAACTCGTGATGGAATAATTTTCTATCCCCATGAATCTCTCACCGATCCAGACCGGCCTGACCGCGTCCGACGTTTCCGGGACGACCGCCCCCATCAAGGACGACGCGACGAAGATCGCCGAATCCTCGCGCCAGTTCGAGGCCATGCTCGTGCGTCAGGTGTTGGCGGATACCTTCAAGCCGACCAGCGCCACCGGCGGACGGCTCGCGCCCGGGGCGGACATCTACCAGGGGTTCGTCACGGACATCGTCGCCGACCATATTTCCCAGGGGGGCTCGCTCGGCATTTCCAGCCTGCTCCAGAGCCAGCTCCAGCCTTCGACCAAGCCGCACACCGTGCTCAACGTCACCGCGAAATGAATTTCCCCGCCGAAGAAACCCGCTCCCTCATCGACGCCCTGCGCGACGAATTGCAGGAGTACGGCGCGTTGCTCCAACTCCTCAAGGACCAGCAGCGCCGCCTCATCAGCCGCCAGGCCGACGAAGTGCTCAACCTGAGCGGCTCCATCGAGGCGCAACTCCCGGTCGTCGAGCGCGCGCGCCGACGGCGGCAGGAAGAAGTCCACGGCCTCGCCGGCCCGGTCGCCTCGCCCGAGGACGGGAAGTCGGGCATCCGGCTCAGCGCGCTGTTGCCGTTCTTCGCGGCAACGGTCGCGCCGATGGTCAGCGGGCTGGTGGAGGAGATCAACCGTCTGGTCACCTCGGTGGCGCGTTTCGCCCGCCAGAACCAGATGCTCCTCGCCCGCGCGGTCGAGTCCACGCAGGTGGCACTCCGAGCCGTCCATCCGACGGCGGCGCAGACCACCTACACGCCCAGCGGACGCCTGCACACGCGCTTGCCCGGCCTCTACGAAGGCAGCAGCTACGCAGTGGCTTGAAACCTGCTCATTTCAAAGAAGTCGCTCAAGCGGCGGCGGGTCCAGCCGATAGGGAAACCTATCGTGTGGTCCCTGTCGGACAGCGTTCCCAACTTCCTTTGACATGGCAGGTCTCCTCGGTTCCATCCTTTACAGCAGCCAGGCGCTCGCGGCGCAGCAGGCCGGCTTGCAGACGACGGGCAAGAACATTGCCAACGTCAACAGCCCCGGCTACGCCCGCCAGCGCGCCAACCTCCAGGCGCTCGCGCCCGGCGGCGTGCAGGTCTCGGGCATCCAGTCGTTGCGCGACCGATATCTCGACGCGCAGGTCGCCGGCGAGGGCAGCATCACGTCGATGCTCCAGGCGAAGTACGATTCCCTGAGCCGCGCGCAGGCGGGCCTGGGCGAGACGGTCAACACCGCCGGCTCGGCCGGGTCGGTCGGCGACAGCGCCTCGGGCAGCGGCATCAGCGGGACGTTGACGAAGTTCTTCAACAGCCTTCAGGCATTTTCCGCGAACCCGACCAGCGTGACCCAAAAACAGGTGCTCATGCAGAGCGCCGCCGCGCTGTCCACCGCGCTCAACGGCGCCGACGGCAACCTCGCCGCCGAACAGCAGGGCGAGACCGACCGCGTCAAAGGCGACCTGGGCGACGCCAACGGCCTGCTCAAGGACATCGCCGACCTCAACAAACAGATCAGCACCGCCGAGGCCGGCAACCCCGGCAGCGCCATGGACCTGCGCGACCAGCGCCAGGCCAGGATCGAGGCGCTCTCGCAGAAGATGGACGTGCAGGTGTCGAACTCGCCGGATCATCCTGAGCAGGTCGTCATCTCGGCGCGCGGATCGGGCGGCGGCAGCGTCCCGCTCGTGGACAAATCGACCGTCGTCGGCGCGTTGTCATTTGACGGCACCCAGGTCAACGCCACGACCAACGGACAGTCCACGGCGCTGAACGTCACCGGCGGCTCCGTCGCGGGCGAACTCCAGGCGCGCGACGGCACGCTCGCCACCTTGCGCGCGAACCTGAAGACCCTCGCCGGCCAAGTCACGACCTCGATCAACTCCGCCTACAATCCGGGCGGCACCGGCACGAATTTCTTCTCCGCCACGCCGTCCGCAGGCAAGCTGTTGGAGATCGACCCCGCCACGACGGCGACGACGGTCCACGCCGGCTCGACGGGCGACGCCGGGGCCAACGACCTCGCCCTGGCGATGGCGGCGGTGGGCACGAAGGCGTTTTCCACGGCCGGCGGCGACGGGCTTACCGGCACGTTGAGCGGGTATTATTCGGGGGTGGTCACCAGCTTCGGGGCGCAAATCGCCGGGGTGGACGGCCAGATCACCGACCAGGGGCTCATCAGCCAGCAGATCGGCGCGCAACGCGACGGCGTCAGCGCGGTTTCCATCGACGAGGAGACGACCAATCTCCTCCAATACCAGAAAGCGTATCAGGCATCCTCGAAGGTCATCAGCGTCATCAACACGATGATGGACGACGTTCTCGCGATGGTTCACTGAGCCGAAATCTACCGATTTTCCCCGCCATGAGAGTTACCAGCAGCGCCTATTACGATAACCTGACGAGTCAGCTCCAAGCCCAGCTCGGGCGGCAGACGCATCTGCAAGGCCAGGTCTCCAGCGGTCAGCGCATCACCAACCCGGAGGACGACCCGGCCGCGATGGGCCGCGTGCTCAACGCCCAGGCCGACCAAGGCCTCGTGCAGCAATACTATCGCAACGCCCAGCGCGCGTTGAGCATCAACGAGGCCAGTTCCGCCGGGGTGTCGGCATTGAAGGATCTGTCGGACCGCGCGGGCGAGATCGGTGCGATGACCAGCGGCACGACCGGCAAGGATGCGATGCAGGCCTACGCCAAGGAGGTCAATCAACTCATGGAACAGGCCCTCCAGGGAGCCAACGGCAAGCTGGACGATTCCTACCTTTTCGGCGGCACCAAGAGCGACAGCGCGCCCTTCGCGGCGACGCGCGAAGCCGCCGGCCAGATCACGACCGTCGCCTACCAGGGAGCGGCCGGCGGGGCATCCATCGCGGTGGACGGCGGCACGGAGATTTCCCCGTACACGAGCGGGTCGGACAACGGGAACTTCGCCACGTTCATCAACAACCTGGGCAAGCTGCGCGACGCCCTGAATTCCGGCGACGCCAGCGCCGTCCAGGCAGCGCGCGGGGATCTGAACACCTCCGAGACCGATCTGGTCAACACCGTCGGCGACCTGGGCGCGGTGAACACCCGCCTGACGGCGGCGTCCTCGGCCAGCGCGGCGCGTTTCACCAATCTCCAGGGCCAGATTTCGACCGACGCCGACGCAGACCTGCCGAGCACCATCATCAAGCTCAATCAGGCGCAGACCGCCTATCAGGCGTCGTTGCAAACCGGCGCGAAAATACTGAGCCACTCGCTGCTCGACTACATCGGCTGACCGGCTGGGGTGGTGGGGAGCGGGTTGCGGGTGCGCGCGATCCGAAGAAGAGAGCGGCTCTCTCC
>CALMVM010000011.1 GCA_937873255.1 uncultured Verrucomicrobiota bacterium
AAACCGTCCGCCTTCCGGCGAATCCAGAGCCCGGCCTTGGGGGAATTGCCCTAACCCCCTCGGCCGGGCGTCTGCATTTGTCACACAGGAATGATTGCATGCCCCGGCGACCCTCGCGTAGAGGATAAGGAACTCCAACCCCCGTCCTTATGTCCAGCCAGACCGTTTACCTCATCGCCAACGGCGACCTCCGCGAGTCCGCTAACCGCAAATGCGAACCCGCCCAGACCGCCATGGAAGCGCAGATCGTCGCGGCCGTCGAACGCGAGGGCTGGACCGTCCGGCGCGGCCATGCGTTCAACGAGATCAAAGGCCACGGCTTCATCGACAGCCAGAAATACGGCATGGAGGTCTTTCGCACGATCCCGGCGGACGTGCCGCTCATCGTCGCCGAGGCGGTGTGGCAATATTCGCACCATATCCTGCCCGGCCTGCTCTCGCACGAGGGGCCGATCCTGACCGTCGCCAACTGGAGCGGCACCTGGCCGGGCCTCGTCGGCATGCTGAATCTGAACGGGTCGTTGACCAAGGCCGGCGTCAAGTATTCGACATTGTGGAGCGAGAACTTCGAGGACGATTTCTTTACCAAGGGCCTGCACCGTTGGCTCAAGAAGGGCAGCGTCGAGCACGACACCTCGCACGTCCGGCGTTTCAAGAAGGGCATGGCCGACGACGACGCGGTGGAGATCGGCAAACGCTTCGCCAAGGGACTGCGCCGGCAAAAGGCGATCATGGGGGTGTTCGACGAGGGCTGCATGGGGATGTACAACGCGATCATCCCTGACGAACTCTTGCACGAGACGGGCGTGTTCAAAGAACGGATGAGCCAATCGACGCTCTACGCCAAGATGGGCACGGTCGGTGGCGATGATGCGCGCAAGGTCTACGACTGGCTGCGCGAGAAGGGGATGCAATTCCGGCTCGGCGACGACGAGGAAAACGATCTCACCGAGGCGCAGGTGCTCGCGCAATGCCGGATGTACATCGCCGCCGTGCGGTTGGCGGATGAATTCGGTTGCGCGGCAATCGGCATCCAGTACCAGCAGGGATTGAAGGACCTGACGCCCGCGAGCGACCTCGTGGAAGGACTTCTTAACAACACCGAGCGTCCGCCGGTGTTCCACGAAAAGACCGGCCTGGAATTATTTGCCGGCGAGGCGCTGCCGCATTTCAACGAGGTGGACGAATGCGCCGGGCTGGACGGCCTCGTGACCAACGGCCTCTGGCGCGAACTCGGCTACCCGCCCGAGAACACGCTCCACGACCTGCGCTGGGGCCGGCATTACGTCGGTGGCGGGGTGGACGAATACGTCTGGGTGTTCCTGATCTCCGGCGCGGCCCCGGCGGCGCATTTCATCGACGGATATGCCGGCGCGAGCAGCGAACGGCAGCCGTCGATGTATTTCCGGCTGGGCGGCGGCACGCTCAAGGGGATCAGCAAACCGGGCTGGATCGTGTGGAGCCGGGTGTACGTGGAGGACGGGAAATTGAAGTTCGACACCGGCCTGGGCAAGGTCGTCGAATTGCCCCCGGAGGAAACCGAGGAACGCTGGCGGTTGACGACCTCGCAGTGGCCGATCATGCACGCGGTGTTGCCGGGGATCAGCCGCGACCAGATGATGGCGCGCCACAAGGCCAACCACATCCAGGTCGTCTACGCGCCGGACGAGGCGAGCGCGCGGCGCGGGCTGTTCGCCAAGGCGGCGGCGATGAGGGAACTGGGACTGGAGTGTTTTGTGTGCGGGGGCGTGTGATCGCTGTGTGCCGTCGCGTTGTTTCCTATGCGCGATAGATTTCGCTCCGATGTCCCAACGCGAGGAGATCGATGATGTTTCGCGCGCGGTCGAAGTCGTAGATAATGCGGTAGTCGCCAACGCGCAGCCGATACTCGCTCCGTCCGGTCATGCGGTATTGGGGGAATCAGTCGAGTTGCAAGCCCATTGCGGCGATCTTTTCCAAAATCAACGTGCGTGTCGCGGGCGGCAGCCGTGCCAGCACGGCATCGAATTCGCGCGAAAATCTCTGCGTCGCCGCTCCGCTCATGGACTGACGATCCGATGGCGTCCGGCGGCCAAATCGGCCTTACCCTTTTCGATGGAGGCGAGGAACTCCGGCGTCATCCGCCGCTGATCTTCGAGCCACTGTTCCAGCCATTCCTGAAGCGCCTCGGCCTCCGGAACCGGCAGCCGCGAGATGGCGCTTTCGATCCCCGCCAGCGTGCTCATAGGAAAAGAATATCAAGATTTCTTGGCCACCTCAAGGCTCAAACTGTTAGCGGTCGGGTAGATTAAGCCATGCGCAATCGCTATTCGCCGCCACGAAAAAAACTTTGCGACCCTTGCCGCTTTCTGCTTCCATCGGGGCGCAGAAATTACCCAATCGTCCCAAAACCCACGCATGAAGCACCGTTTCGTTTTCGCTCTCGCCCTAGCCGCCACGGCCGGCGCGTTGAGCCTCCTCACGGGTTGTACCGACATGACCACCTCCTCCGGCGGTGGCGGTTCATACAACCCGGTCGCCTACAAGCCGCACGATCCCAACGCCGTGCGCGTCAAGGTATCGCTCAGCAAGCAGCAGGTCTACGTCATGGAGGGCAGCAAGCCGCTCCTGGTCGCCGCGTGCACGGTCGGCATCCCGGCCAAGCCGACGCCCAAGGGCAATTTCCATATTTACAACAAAATCCAGCGCAAGCGCAGCGGCTCCTACGGGTTTTACAAGAACGGCAACACGATCACCCCCGCCGAGGCCGGGCACGGCTCGGGGCAGTATATCGGCTACCCGATGGCGTTCTGGTGTGAGTTCTCGCCGTCGTACGGCTTCCACCAGGGTTACGTGTGGCCGAACCCGCGTTCGCACGGGTGCATCCGCATGCACAAAAACGTCGCGCCGAAGTTCTTCGCGCTCGTGCACAGCGGCACACCGGTGAACATCGAGTACACCCAGCCTGAGGACTCCACCATTGGTGCGAACGTCCAGCGGCCCACCGATTACAACGACCCCGATCCGCCCGCATCCTACACGGCGTCCGACCGAGTGTTCGACTCGCCCCCCGGCGGCGGGTTGACCCCGTATTGATCGTGCGGGGATTCGTTCCCCGGGAAATGCCGGTTTAACGTGCGCCGACGGGACGAGATTCGTGCCGCCGGCGCTTTCGTGCTATTTGTACCATGCCAGCCGACTTCTTTTCCATGAGCAGCCCGACGACCGCCGAAGCCCTGGAGCTTTCCTCCGCCGCGCCCGAACCGCGCAAGCGCATCAACCTGCGCACGCCCGACATCATGGCCGCCGTCCAAGCGCAGGTGGAGACGCATTACCGCAGCGAACTCGTCGAGCGCATCCGCGCGGTCGGCGGGGTACTCTCCGCGGCGGGACTGACGGTGCGTCTGGCCAAGCAGTTCGGGTTTTGCTACGGGGTGGAACGCGCCATCGACCTGGCCTACGCCGCGCGCAAGAGCAAGGAGTTCGAGGGCCGGCGGCTGTTCATTTTGGGCGAGATCATCCATAATCCGGAGGTCAACGCGCAGATCGCCGCGCTCGGGATCAAGAATTTGATCGGCCCCAAGCGAGAGGCCGAGGTGGACGACCTGACGGCCGAGGACGTGGTGATCGTGCCGGCGTTCGGCGCGGAGGTCTCCACCGTCGAGAAGATCAAGGCCAAGGGGTGCTACATCGTGGACACGACCTGCGGCGACGTGATGAGTGTGTGGCGGCGGGTGCGTTCGTACGCGGCCGACGGGGTCACGAGCATCATCCACGGCAAGGCGCAGCACGAGGAAACCAAGGCGACCGCCTCGCAGGCGCGCAGCAAGGCGGGCCGGGGGCATTACTTGGTGGTGTTGACGCTGGAGGAGACGGACTACGTTTGCGACTACATCCGGCACGGGGGCAGCCGGGAGGAATTTTTGCAGAAGTTCGCCCACGCGCATTCGGACGGGTTCGACCCTGAGATCCATTTGAAGACTGTCGGCGTCGCCAACCAGACGACGATGCTGCGCGGCGAGACGGAGGAGGTGCAACGGCGCATCCGGCAGGCGATCACCGACCGCGACGGGCCGGAGGGCGGCGTGCAGCGGTTCCGGTTTTTCGACACGATTTGCGGCGCGACCCAGGAGCGGCAGGACGCGCTCAAGGACATGCTCCAGCTCCCGATGAACCTGTTGCTCGTCGTCGGCGGCTACAACAGCTCGAACACCTCGCACCTCGCCGAGATGGGGCAGGCGCAGTTGCCGACGTATTTCATCCGCGACGCGAGCCGGCTGGAAACGCAGGGGCGGATCACGCATTTCGA
>CALMVM010000012.1 GCA_937873255.1 uncultured Verrucomicrobiota bacterium
GCCCGCCAGTCATAGCAGATCAACCTCGACCCGTCACTTACTGAAAACCACTACCGGTTTGCCAGGCCAGCGCGGCCCAGCCGGCGCGTGCCGAAGTGCTTCAGTCCCGACGCCGCCCCCAGCACGGCGTCGCGCCCGCTGTAGCGCGCGGTGATCCGGCAGGTCAGATTCACCATCGCCTCGCCGATCGGGCGGCAGCCGACCAAACGCCTACCTGCGGCGGTCCTGCGGTGCTATCTTGCAAACATGAGCAACGTTTCCATGAACTACCAACTCCTCGGCCGCAGCGGCCTGCGCGTCTCCGACCTGTGCCTGGGCACGATGACCTTCGGCGAGGACTGGGGCTGGGGCGCGGCGAAGGACGAGGCGCGCAAGATTTACGACGCCTACCGCGAGGCGGGCGGCAACTTCATCGACACCGCCAACATCTACACCAACGGCTCCAGCGAAACGCTCGTGGGCGAGTTCGTGCGCGGCCACCGCGAGGAGGTCGTCATCGCCACCAAGTACACCAACGCCGCCGGGTTCAGCGGCAAGCCGGGCACGGATGCCAACGCGGGCGGCAACCAGCGCAAGAACATGGTGCAGGCCGTCGAGGCCAGCCTCAAGCGGCTCGGCACCGATTACATCGACCTGTATTGGCAACACATCTGGGACCAGATGACGCCCGTGGACGAGGTCATGCGCGCCTTCGACGATCTCGTGCGCGCAGGCAAGGTGCTCTACGTGGGCATTTCCGACGCGCCCGCGTGGGTCGTCGCCAAGAGCAACACCCTGGCCGAACTGCGCGGCTGGACGCGCTACGTCGGCTTGCAGATCGAGTACAGCCTGCTCGAACGTACCGTCGAGCGCGAACTCCTGCCCATGGCGAAGGATCAGCAAATGACGATCCTCGCGTGGTCGCCGTTGCGCAACGGCCTGCTCACAGGCAAGTACCTGCCCGAAAACGTCGAAGCCTCCAAGCAGGAGGGCGCGCGGATGCACTCGGAGATGTTGAATGGCTTCGGTGCGGTGGAGGAACGCACGCACGCGACCGTGCGCGAGGCGGTGGCCGTCGGCAAGGAACTCGGCGTCTCGGCGGCGCAGGTCGCCCTGGCGTGGTTGCGCGCGCAGCCGGTGCCGACGATCCCGATCATCGGCGCGCGCAAACTCGCGCAGGTGGAGGACAACCTCGCCAGTGTCAACGTCGCGCTTTCCGACGAACAACTCACGCGGTTGAACAAAGCCAGTGCCGTGTCGATGGGTTTCCCGCACGATTTCCTGAACCTGGACCCGGTCAAGGCCATCGTGTTCGGCGGTCTGCGTGGCCGGATCAAAGCCTAAAGAAAGTCCGCCCCGCCGGTTTCAGGCCCAACCAAAGGCCGACCGAGGAAGTGTTTATGCCTGAGAACCTCCAAAGGCGGCGAAACCGGCGGGACGGGAGTAGCCTTGAACCAACCTCAAGGACAGGGGAAAAGGCTCACGCGATCTTTCGCTTCATGTTGGACGCCGGCAGGGCGAGCTGCCGGTCGGGGTAGCGGCGTTTGAACTTGTCGATGCGGCCCGCCATGTCGATGTAGCGCTCCTCGCCCGTGAAGAACGGGTGCGAGTACGACGAGATGCCGATGGGAACGACGTAATATTTTTCGCCGTTGATCACCTCCGTGTCCTTGGAGGTAATGGTCGAGCGGGTCAGGATGCGTTTGCCGCTGGCCTGGTCGAGGAAGCACACGCGGTGGCGGGGCGGATGGATGCCGGATTTCATGACGGGATCGAACGGGAAATTTGTTGCAAGTGATATGCATTTAATGCCAGCGGAGCGTTTGCGCAACTAATAAATGCAAATTAATTGCAAAATTTTCGATCTGTCCCGGGGTGCGAAAAAGAAAATTGCAGGTTTTTCGCAAATTATTTGCAAGTTTGAGCTTGGCAGGCGTTCCCCGATCTGAGAACCAGAAACGCCGCCAATCGAAAACCGACGCCGGAACCGAAAGCCAACCCCCTCCTTTCTCAATTCCCTCATTCAGGCTGAGTTGTGAATTGGGATGAGCCACGGGTGCCGCTCGTCCGAACGGTCTTCGCCAAGGCGTTCAAAACCAGAAACAACAAACACGGACAAACAACATGCCAGACGAAAACATCAAACCCAAGCAGGGCCGCCAGGTGCCGGAAGGTAACGACGCGCCGAAAGATAAAATCTACGACGCCAAGACGGGCGCGCAGCCGCTGGCCGAGGGCGAGGTCACCGGGCACTCCTCCCCGGGCGCGTACTACACGTGCTTCGCGGGCGACTGGACCGGCTGGATCCCGGCCGGCTGGGATTACTTCATCTGCCCCTACGGCCACCTCAACTACGTGTAACCGGGTCGATTCCGATCCCGGGTTGCAAGCATATCACCCGGCGCGGGGCGTGTTACCCTGCGCCGGGTTTTTTGGCCGTCACGCCGCCTGCGGGATCGTCCCGCGCAACTGCGCCGGGAACGTGATCGTCGAGAGATTCTGGATCTCCACCTGCCCGGGCATTTCCTGGTAGGACAACACCGCCAGCTTCGTCAGCGACGTTTCAAAAAACCTCTTGAAGGGCAGCCGCAATTCTGCCGTCGTGATGACGACCGGCGTCTGCCCGAGCGCGGTCATCTGCGCGTTGACGCGGTTGAGTTCACCGAGGACGTGCTGGGCCAGATGCGGGTCAATCGACAGGCCGATCTCATATGGCGTGCGCTGGACCTTGCCGACGAGGAGTTGTTCCAGGCGGGGCTCCAGCGTCGCCGCGCGCACGATGCCCGGGCTGCTCTCGTACTCGGCCACGAAATACATTCCGAGCCGCCGCCGCACCTGCTCGGACAGGTCGTCGGGATGCTTGGAAATCGGCGCGCAATCCGCCACGGCCTCCATGATGACCGGCAGTTGCCGGATGGACACGCCCTCGCGCAACAGATTTTGCAGGACGCGTTGCAGCACACCGATATTGACGAGGTCGGGCATCAACTCGCTCACGAGCGCCGGGTGCGTCGTTTTCACATGATCGACGAGGCTCTGCGTGTCCTGTCGGCTGAGCACGAGGTGGGCGTGCCGGCGGAGCGACTCGGCCAGGTGCGTGATGAGCACCGAGGCGGGATCGACAACCGTGTAGCCGTTGATTTCCGCGGTGGTCTTCTGGTCGTTGCCGATCCAGATGGCCTCCAACCCGAAGACGGGTTCCACGCACGGGATGCCGGCGAGTTCGACGGTGCTGTTGGAGACGTTCATCGCCATCCAGCGGCCGGGCACGAGGCGGCTGGTCGCCACGGGCTTGCCGCGCAGCAGGAAACGGTATTCGCCCGACTCGATGTTGAGGCTGTCGCGCACGGCAATCGGCGGCACGATGACGCCCATTTCGCGCGCGAAACTCTTGCGCACGCCCGTGATGCGGTCGAGCAGGTCGCCACCCTGTTTCGGGTCGGCCAGCGAGACGAGGCCGCCGCCGAGTTCGATGGCGAGCACGTCGAGGTCGATGAGCTTCTTGAAATTCTCCGGCCCCGCTCCTTCCGCGCCGCCCGGAGGATTGGCCCCGCCCGCCGCGCCGCCTTTCGCGCCGGCCTTCCCCGCCGGCAACGCCGCCGCGCCGGCCGCCGCCACTTTTTCGCCGTCGCGCGTCTTCGCCAGTTTCGCCGCCCAACCGGCCGCGCCCGCGAGACACAGGAACGGGATCATCGGCAGGCCCGGCATGATCGAGAACAATCCCAACGCCGCCGCGAGCACGCCGAGCGCCTTCGGATATCCGGTGAGTTGCTGGCCGATCTGACGGCTCAGGTTTTCGTCGTCCGACGCGCGCGTGACCAGCAGACCCGCCGCGACGGAGATCACCAGCGCCGGGATCTGCGACACGAGGCCGTCGCCGATGGAAAGCAGCGTGTATTTCTTGAGCGCATCGACAATGGGCAGGCCCTTTTGCAGGATGCCGATGGCCAGTCCACCGAAGATGTTGATGCCCGTGATCATGATGGCCGCCACGGCATCGCCGCGCACGAACTTGCTCGATCCGTCCATCGCGCCGTAGAAGTCGGCTTCCTTCTGCACCTTGCGGCGGCGCTTGCGGGCCGTGTCCTCGTCGATGAGGCCGGCATTGAGTTCGGCGTCCACGGCCATCTGTTTGCCGGGCATGGCGTCCAGGGTGAACCGCGCCGCGACCTCCGCGATGCGGCCCGCGCCCTTGGTGATGACGACGAAATTGATGACGATCAGGATCAGGAAAATAACGCCGCCGACGACGTAATTCCCCCGCACGACGAACTGCCCGAACG
>CALMVM010000013.1 GCA_937873255.1 uncultured Verrucomicrobiota bacterium
ACGAGCTGGCGGACCAGAAAGACCGTTACCTGCGGTTGGCCGCCGACTTCGATAACTACCGCAAACGAACCACGCAAGAAGCGAGTCGGCGCAACGCGGCGCAAACGGAATCGTTCATCCGCGAACTGCTGCCCTTCATCGACAATTTGGAGCGCGCGCTCGCGAGCAACGCCACTGATAGCCAACTCCGCACAGGGGTGCAGATGACCCTGCAACAATTTCAGCAGTTGCTGCGTCGCCACGGCATCGAGCCGGAGGAAGGTCTGGGCCAGCCGTTCGATCCACATCGGCACGAAGCCTGGCGCGCCGCCCATGATCCCTCACAACCGCCGGGAGTGGTCCTGGAGGTGTTCGAAAGGGGCTACCGGCGTGGCAACGGACTGATCCGCCCTGCCAAAGTCGTCGTCAACGAACCGGCCTAATCCTGGAGGTAGTCTATGCCGGTCGATTTCCAGGATTACTACGTCACGCTCGGAGTGGCGCGTCAGGCCACCGAGAAGGAGATTAAAAAGGCGTTCCGCACGCTGGCCAGAAAATATCACCCCGACGTGGCGGAGGACAAGAAAAACGCCGAGGAGAATTTCAAGCAGATCAACGAGGCCTACGAGGTTCTGAGCGACCCCGAAAAACGCAAGAAATACGACGAACTCGGTCCGCACTGGCAGGAAGGCGGGTTCCAGCCTCCTCCCAATTGGCAGGGAGGCGACGCCGGTGGCAGCGGCACGCCAAGGCACGAGTATCACTTCGGGGGCGCAGGCTACAGCGACTTTTTCGAACGGGTCTTCGGCGGCGGACGCTCGCGGGGATTCGACGAGGCGTTCGGGGGCCGCAGCGCGCCGTCGGAAGAAAAATTTTCCATGCGCGGACCGGACATCGAAGGCGATCTCGTCGTCACGCTCGAAGAAGTGCTCAATGGAACCACGCGCACGATCTCGATGCAGCGAGAGAATCCGACGACCGGCCAGGTCGAGACCGATTCGATCAAAGTGCGCATCCCACCCGGCGTGCACGAAGGTCAGGCGATTCGAGTGGCCGGGAGGGGTGAACCGGGAGTGGGTAAGGGGGGAGCCGGCGACCTTTTTCTGCGAGCACACTTTGCGGCGCACCCTGAGTTCCGCGTCCTCGGTGCGGACCTGTATTGTGATCTCGAACTCGCACCCTGGGAGGGCGTGCTGGGCGCCAGCGTCACCTTACCCGTGCTGGGCGGTGGTCGCGTGAAGCTCAAAATCCCCGCCAGCACGAATAGTGACCGGCAATTTCGAGTTCGCGGACAGGGCCTGCCCAAGGGAAAGAGCGGCGAACGAGGCGATCTTTACGCGCTCACGAGCATTCAGTTGCCACCCAGTGTCAGCGGCGAGGAGCGCGAACTATGGGAAAAGCTCGGCAGCCTCTCGCGTTTCGACCCGCGAGCGGAGACCTGAGCCCAGACGCTTTCCCGAATGCCCATGGTCTCATCGGTGTTTGTCTCCAGCCGACCTTTTCCAACGCAAGTCACCACCAACCGGAGGAAACGTAGATGAAAAGCATCCAATTGTTCGAACCCGACCCGCACGCGCTCTACACGCTGGATCACACCGCTCGTCTCGCCGACATCCCACGGCGCTGGGTCTTGGTCTATTACAAGCACGGCCTGGTTTCGCCGGTAGTGGACGAACTGGGCATCTACTATTTCGATGGGGATGCGGTCCGTGTGCTACGCCGGGTGGAGCGTCTGCGCGTCGCAGGCGGCCTGAATCTCGCGGCGATCAAAGTGACGTTCGACCTTTTGAACGAAGTAGAGCGTCTCCGGTCGGAAGTCCACTTCCTGCGCCGCTGGAAACCTTGACGACGGCGTGGGGTCGATGAAGACGCTAGCTGCGCGTTGGGATGTGTCTTCACCCGCCCGCACCGGCAAAAAGGTCTTGCTCAGCGGCAGGAGAGCTTCGGCTTTTTGTAGCCGGTGCGTCTTGGATGCTACGCCTTTTGAAGTTGCCGGGTCCACGCCACCAGGTCCTCCAGCAATTTGGAGAGGAGATCGCGCGTCTTCTCGTCGGTGAGTTTTCCCGCGGCGTCAAAGCGCGTCGCGGCCTGCCCGATCATGACTTCGGGCCGATTGATGACCAGAGCGTTGAGGTACACGAAGATCTGACGCAGGTGGTACTGCGCGCGGGCGGTGCCGAGGGTGCTGACCGAGGCCCCCATGATGGCGGCGGGCTTTCGCGACCAGGTGGAATCTCCATAGGGACGCGAGGTCCAGTCGAGGACGTTCTTGAGCACGCCGGGAACGGAGTAGTTGTATTCGGGGGTGGCGACGAGCACGGCGTCGGCGGCCTGGATTTTCTGCTTCAGTTCGGTGATTTCGGCGGGCGGGTTGGATTCGGTGTCCTGGTTGAAGCCGGGTGCGTCGGGCAGATCGACGATGGTCAGACTGGCGTCCGCAGGCACGAGTTCCACGGCCGCGCGCAGAGCGGCGCGGTTGTAAGAGCCCTGACGCAGGCTGCCGGCGAAACCGAGGATGTGAATGGGATGATTCATGGGTGCTTTATTTGGTGGCGACAAACGGCACGGTTGCCGCCACTAGGAAAACCGCGAACCCGGATGCCCCTGGTACTCAAAGCGGGACGTGCTTCAGTGTCCGTCCGGGTTGCCTTGGCGGCTGGCTTCAAAAAGGAACCAGTTGCGGCGTTCGGTTTCGTCAATCCAGACCTCGAGCAGGCTCGCCGTAGCGACGTCGCCGTGATCTTCGCAGACCGTGTGGGCCGCACGCATCCGCATGGCCAGATCGCGGTTGTCATCGCGCAATTCGGCGAGCATGGTGCCCGGTTCCACGTAATCCGCGTCGTTGTCCAGGAGGCGCTGTTGGCGGGAGATTTCGCCGATGGAGTGCAGGGTCTTGCGGCCCAGCTTGCGCACGCGTTCAGCCATCGGGTCCGTCATGGCGAAAATCTGGTCGCCCTGCGCGTCGAACAAGAGGTGATAGTCGCGGAAATGCGGTCCGCTCATGTGCCAATGGAAATTTTTGGTCTTCAGGTACAGCGCGAAGGTATCCGCCAGGAGGCCGTTCATGGCCGCGGCAATGTCTCTGGTGCCGTCTTCCGATAAATCGGTTCGCGGGCTGAGACGTTCACGCACGTGGGTCTGCTGCGCGCCTTCGGCTTTCGCAGGTTGGTTCGAAGGAGCTTTATTGGTGGGTTCTAAGGTCGCACTGTTCATAGGATGGTTTGGATGTGAGTTGGAGCCGGAGCAAGAGGTTCTTTGGCGACGGCCCGAGTGGCCGCATCTTCTCTGTCGTCCAGCCATTCACTTCGGGGTTTCAAAGCCAACCGGCCTTACAAAAGAACGAGGTTCCTGGCAAAATCTGGAACAACCTGTCCACGTCGACCTCGTTCGGGTGTGCGTGGGGCAACCATACTTACAAATAACCTCAGTAGGTGACGCGACCGGTATCACCATCTCAATGCGCCTCGCGCAGTAATCCCTTTAGATCCGGCGGTTCGGTGACCATGGCGAGTTGTCCGTCCCGGGTACGCAGCCATTGTTCCCGGGGCTGGTCCCAGTAAAGCTCGACGCCGTTGCCGTCGGGATCACGCAGGTAGGCCAGCATGGCTTCCCCGTCGTGCGTGAGGTGAATCGACGAAGAACGCCGTT
>CALMVM010000014.1 GCA_937873255.1 uncultured Verrucomicrobiota bacterium
CCCCCTTATGGAACAACAACGCTCGCTCAACATGCAACTTCCCCGCGGCTGGTATCAGGTCGCGGGTTCCGTCCCGCACACCTTCCGTCGGCACGGGCTTTCCACTCAGTCAGGTAAACTCCAGCTCTCGCTCCTTTCGCCGGTCGATGACCCGGCCTCGCTGGATTGCGAGAGCGCGCAGACGCTCCTGCGCGAGACGCTCGTCAGCCAGGACATCGCCGTCGGCACGCCGATGACCTCCGGCTGCGAGCCGTGCGCGGCGGGCCTGATGGCATTCGCGGCGTATCGGCACGTCGGCGGCCAGCATGAATACTGGCTGATCCCGTGCGAGGAGGCGACGGTCTTCGCCGCGTGGGAACAGGGCGCGAAGGCGACGGCCGGCATGGAGCGGCGCGACATCCACGTCATGCTCAAGGAACTGTTCTTCGAGGACGCCAACTCCGCCGAGACGACGGCCGACGCCGAGGCGTAAAGACCGCGCCCCGTGGCGATCCCTCAGGGGAAAGGCACGAGAAAGATTTTTCCCGTGTAAGGGCAGCGCACCTCCTGGCCGAGGTGGAATCCGGTCAGGTCCACAAAGCCGGCGTCCGGCGCGTACGGACTGCGCACGTAGCCCGGCTTGCCGGGCACGGGGATGCCAAAGGGAACGTCGGCGGATTTGTCGGCGGGGCTCTTGCCCGTCGCGGTCTGGCTCGGCGACGGGGACGGAGTCGGTTCGCCGGCCGAAACGGCCGCGCCAACGGCGAGCCATCCGGCCGCGAGCAGCGTCGCGGAGGCCGCGCGACGGAGGTTCATCGGCGGGATCAACCCTCCACCCATTCCGCGTGGAAATGGGCGCACTCTTCCTTGATGCGCGCGACGATCTCCGCGCGCCGGTCGGCGGCCCATTCGGGGAAGACTTCCCGCCAGCGTTCCTGCCCCGGCAGGTAGAAGGTGAACGGCTTGCCGGGGCGCGTCGGCGGATCGATGTAAATTTTGAAACTCTCGCCGTGCTCGCTGTACTTCAGCCATTTCCAGCCCATCTCGATTTGAGGCTCGTTCTCGGTTTCCCAGTCGAACATGGAGGGCGCGGCGACACTGGCTAAAGGCATGGCCTTTTTTCTACTCTTCGCCGTCCCAATAGTCGAGATTTTCCGAACGGATATTTTGTCTTTTCGGCGAACGCACGGAGAACTTGTTGCTGTCGGGATAATGGGTCGATTCGCCGATGGGATTACCGGCGACGACGTAGACGATGAGGTCAGCCTCGCTATCGTTGAAAAGCTGGTGTGGTTCGCCCGGTTTGAAGAGGAACGCGTCGCCCGTTTCGACGGCGGTCGTGCCGTCCTGATGACGCACTTTTCCCCGGCCCGAGATGATGTGGTAGAACTCCCACTGCGCGCTGTGCGAATGGTAGACGTACGGCGCCTTGCCCGGCGGCACGCGCAGGATTTCCACGTGGAAAGTGTGGCTGTGTAACAGGTCGGTCGAGGACGGGTCGCGCCCGAGGGCTTCGGAGACTTCCTTGCCGAAGCCGGCGTACTTGCCCTTGGGCGAGGCGAAGGGAATTTCTTCGAGGGTATTGGTGTTGATCTTGCGCATCGTTACTAAAGATAGGAATGCCTCTCCGAGTCAGTCCCTAATTTTGAATTGGATGACAGGCGCTAACCGTCCTTTTTAATTTCATTTCCCGAGCGCCGGGCTAATTGTTCGACACGGTCCCAATCGAGAACCTGCTCCAAGACCGGCCAAGACATGACCGAGCGTCGGAACCATCCAATGTCCCGCAGCACCACGACGCCGAACGCAAGTCCAACGTAAACCGCTGCGGAGGGTGTCACGAAGCATAAACAAATCCCGCGAGCCCGGCAAACAAAAGCAAGAGCAACGCGTAAATGAGCCGACTGGCCCAAAGTAGCCCGGCGATAGTCATGCGCCGTCCACGAAAGCGAAGATACAATTGTAGTTGGCGTTGCTGAATAGCCTTCATCGTGCGGAAGCAGGGTGGTGTCCTAATTTGCAGCTTTGGATTTTAAAGCTGCGCGAGGGTATCGAGAAAGAATTGACGGAGACGCTGATCGTACTCGGAATTTGTGTCTACCTCGGCCCGATTGAATTGCATGCCTCGCTCGGACATGAAACCTGCCAGGATAAGAGCCAGGTACACCCGAAACAGCCGATCATCAGCAAAGCCAGCGACCCGCATCCAGGTCGCCGTGTAATCGAGCGGCAGGCCCCGGGTGAGGAGCGCCACCCAGGTAAGAGCCACCGCGAAGCGTGGATCACCGAAGCAGAGGTCATCCACGTCAACGATGCCGGAAAATCGTCCCTCCGCCGTGACGATGACGTTCTTGGTGGTCGTATCGTGCAGGAAGGGGGTCGGTGCGACCGCGTTGAGCACGCCTTCCATGTCTTGGAGGACCGCGAAAAGCGGCTCGATTTCTTCCACGTCGTAGATCCCGGCCGCGACGATGCGCGCTCGGGTCCATTCCCGGCCGGAGAGAAAAAATTGCGACCAACTCGTATGAGGAGCCTCCTGGCAGGAAACCGCATACCCGTACCGGTCGGCGGCACTGGGTAAATCTGCGACAATCCGCTGGGCGGCCACCACGGCCGTCACAACCGCGTCGGCCTGGTCTTTGGACAAACTTCCGATCACGTCGCCAAGATCGGTGCCGGGAAGCCGCTCCAAAATCAGGCAGGGAAAGGGACCGTCCAGGTTCTCCGCCAAGATCGCGGGCAGCGGTACCCCGCGCGGACGAAGCAGCCGGGAAAGCCGGGCGGCTCCACGCATCGCCGCATGGCCGTACGAGGCGGCGATGCGGACGACCACCGGGGGGTGATCCTCGAACGTCGCCTCGTAAACGTAATGCATGTTCCCCGTCAGGAAGCGTCGTAACTCAAGTGGTTGGACACCGATGTTTTGAACGACGATTTGCCGAGCTAGGTGTTCATCTGGCACTGTGACGTCGGCAGGCATAATTTGTAGTTTTAAATCAGGACACCACCGGAGGCAGAGAACGTAACCATCGTATTTTCTTTTAATCCGTCACCGCCCCGCGCGACGCGGGGCTGACCACCCGCGCGTACTTCGCCAACACCCCGCGCGTGTAACGCGGCTCGGGGCGTTTCCATTGCGCCAGGCGCGCGGAGATTTCCTCGTCGGGCACGCCGAGATCGACGCGGTGTTTCTCGGCGTCAATCGTGATCGAGTCCCCGTCGCGCACAATCGCCAGCGCCCCGCCCTCGAACGCCTCCGGCGTGATGTGCCCCACCACGAACCCGTGGCTGCCGCCCGAAAACCGCCCGTCAGTGATCAGCGCCACCTCCTTGCCCAACCCGCGCCCCATGATCGCCGAGGTCGGCGACAACATCTCGCGCATCCCCGGCCCGCCGCGCGGCCCCTCGTAGCGAATCACGACCACGTCGCCGGCCACGACCGTGCCGCTGAGGATGTGGTCCAGCGCGAGTTCCTCGCTGTTGAACACACGCGCCTTCCCCACGAACCGCAGCCCCTCCTTGCCCGTGATCTTGGCGACCGCGCCGCCCTTGGCGAGATTGCCGTATAATACGACCAGATGCCCCTCGGGCTTGATCGGATCGTCGAACGAACGGACCACCGTCTGGCCGGCGGGATACGGCTGCACGTTGGTGAGGTTTTCGGCGAGCGTTCGGCCCGTGACCGTCAGGCAATCACCGTGCAGCAAGCCACGGTCGAGCAGGGTTTTCATCAACGGCAAAAGCCCGCCGATGGCGACGAGTTCGGCCATGACGTGCTTGCCGCTCGGCTTGAGGTCGGCCAGCACCGGCACCCGCGCGCCGACCCGCGTAAAATCGTCGATGTGGAGCGGCACCTCCGCCGCGTGCGCGATGGCCAGCAGATGCAGCACGGCGTTGGTCGAGCCGCCCAGCGCCGTAACGACCGTGATCGCGTTTTCAAATGCATTGCGCGTCATGATGTCGCGCGGACGCAGGTTGCGCGACACCAGATACGCGACGGCCGCCCCCGCGTCGTGGCAATCGCGTTTCTTGTCGTTGCCGACGGCCGTCTGCGCGCTGGAATTGGGCAAGCTCATGCCCATCGCCTCGATGGCCGAGGCCATCGTGTTGGCCGTGTACATCCCGCCGCAGCTTCCGGGACCGGGGATCGCGCAACGCTCGATGTCGGCCAGTTCGCCGTCGTCGATCTTGCCGGCGGCATGCTGGCCCACCGCCTCGAAGACACTGACGATGTCGAGGTTCTTGCCGCGCAGGCAGCCGGGCAGGATCGTCCCGCCGTAGACGAACACCGCCGGGCGGTTGAGCCGCGCGAGTGCGATCAGGCAGCCCGGCATGTTCTTGTCGCAGCCGCCGATGGCCACGAGTCCGTCGAACCCCTCGCCGCCCGCGACCGTCTCGATGGAATCCGCGATGACCTCGCGCGACACGAGCGAATATTTCATCCCCTCGGTGCCCATCGAGATGCCGTCGGAAACGGTGATCGTGTTGAAGATGACCGCCTTCGCCCCGGCGGCGTCGGCCCCGGCGGCGGCGTGGCGGGCCAACTCGTCGATGTGGATGTTGCAGGGCGTGACCTGACTCCACGTCGAGGCGATGCCGACCTGCGAGCGGGCGAAGTCCTCCTTGCCGAACCCGACGGCATACAGCATCGCGCGGCTGGCGGCGCGGTCGGGCCCGTCGAGCATCGGGCCGGAAAACGCACGGTGGGCGGACGGGGACGATTCAGATGGAGTCATTGGAGAGATGGTCCGCAGATTACGCAGATTAGAAGAGGGAGGAGGACAAAAAAAGATCGCTTCGGCCGTCCTCCCCAATCTGCGCAAATCTGCGTAATCTGCGGACAAATCTTCCCTGCCCTCGCAGAGGTCAATGGTGATGAATATCCACGTCGCCGGGCCCGACGATCTTCAGGTAGAACGTCCCCGTAGGATGCTCCAGCGGCGACGGACCGTCGTCGTGGACCCCGTCGATTCGCCGGGCGCGTAGGTGAAGAGCGATTCCGCGTCGGTGACGCGCCAGCTTTCCACGAACGCGCTGATTCCCGGCGCGTCGTCCGCCGCGCACACCTTGCCCTCGCGGTCCGTCAGGTCGTTGGCGGGGTTGCCGTCGTTGCTGCCGAGCAGGCCGCAATGACCGGACGCGGGCGCGTTCCATTCGAGATCGACGTTCAGATATCGCCCGTTGCACTGGATATAGACGACCGACAGGTCCGGCCAGACGACGGCGGCGTCGGTCAGCCGGCCCCCGGAACGCCACACGCCGACCGCCCCGCCGCCGGGCAGGTCGCCTTGGAGGAAGGGAGTGCCGGGAGTAGTCGGCTTCGGATCGCAACCCGCGACGGACCAGAGGAGGACGAACGCGGCGAGAAAGCGGAGTAAATTCCGGGGAGCCATGCACTTGTTCATACAGACACCGTGCGGCGCGGTCAACGTCAACCCGGTCATCGACCCGGGACCGGACTGCCCGAAGATGGGCAACCTCGCCCTTTTCTCCTGCTTCCTTTCCCCCCTCAAAAAAGGACCTCCGGGCAGCCGGGCACCCGCCCGATCACCCGGAGGCTGTTGTTTCACCTCAACACCGGCCGTGCTGCCGACCGGAATCTGTCTCCTCAGCGCGAGGCGTCGGAAAACTTGTGCTTGAGCCGGTCCCAGGCGTCGCGGGTGGCGACCTTCGCCTTGTCCCACGCTAGGCGCGAATTGCCCCGGTTCTGCGTGTAGTCGCGTTCGAGGTCGTACTCCACATCCGAGTAATCCTTGCCCGAGGCGGCATGGCGGCCGAAGCCTTCGTAGCCCGTGCGATAGGCGGGGGCGTAATCGCCGTACTCGTAGTCGCTCTCATAATAGGACTTGCTGCGGTAATTGTTCTCCCAGTAAGCATTTTCCTCGGTGGGATTGACCGACTCGGCAATCCCCTTGCCGGCATACCCGCCGCCAACCGTGCCGATGATGCCGCCCACGACCGCGCCGACCGGACCGCCGACCGCCGCGCCGATGGCCGCGCCAGCCGCCGCCGTTGCCGCAGCGCCAGCCCCCGTGCCGATCGGGTGAGAACCCGGCTCACCCGTGATCGGGTCAGGATTGGTGCCGCGCGCGGTGGGCGTCGTGTCGGTGTAACTGCCCGCCGGGGTCGTCCCGCTCGTGCTCGTGGTGGCCGCCGTGTCGAACGACGACCCGGTCGAGTCGGCTTCGACAGGGGTGGAAGTGCCCGTCGAGCCGTAGAGATTCGCCTTGCCGAAACTGCCCGGCGAGGCTGCCGAGGAGGAGAACGTCGAGGTGGACGAAGAGTCGCCCGGGACCAGATCGGACAACGCGCCGCGCACCGACGCACCGACGGAAGGAGTGGTGCCCGAGTTTGCGATGAGGGCAGCCCGGCCTTCCGGCGTATCGACGGTTTCCGTGCGGACGGTGCGCCGCAGACGACTGACGCCCGCCACGTCGCTGGACGCACCGCTGTCGGGCGCGCCGAAATTGGAGCCGCCCTCGTCCTGACCGCTCATGCTGGCCCGCGAGGAAGCGCCGATGGCCTCGGGGATTTTGTCGAGGTCGGCCTCGGGGGCGGGCATCGTCCCGGCGACCTCTTTTCCGCTGCCGTCGAGGCCGTAGTAACGGTAAATATTCGCCTCCTCGGCCTCCGAGATTTCCGCGTCAGCGGACATGGACGGGGCTTCCTTCACGAACAGGCTCGTGTACGGCAGGCGGACGACGTTTTTCTCCTCGTCGAGTTCGGCTTTTTCCGCCGGGACGACGTGGTTGTGGCCGAAGAGCCAACCGGTCTTCACGCCCAAGAATTCGACCGCCCCCGTGGTCGGATCGGACCACAGGCTGTGCAGGGTGCCGACGCTGTCGCCGTTTTGGTCGACGACCTTGTAGTCGATCATCTGTTCGAGGGAGTCACCCGTAATTTCTTTGAGGGTTTTCATAACCGATCCTTGTTTCCGGTGCTTCAATTTCGGGGTGGATAGCCGCGCTGGTCAGAAAGTCTTGGGCACGGCTCATCACTGACTCGTGTGCCGTTGTCGGGACGGATGTATAGCGAGCAAAGGCACTGAACGCTCAGCCGGGGACTTAATGCTTGCCCATTCCAAGCAAAACTATTTACGAATGCTGTTCGATGACGAAATCGCTGCTTCTCACGATACCCGTGGCTTGGTGCGGGTTGATTGGAATTCCACGCATAGCGGCGGCTACACCTGCGGCCAATATAAAAAGTCGTACTAGCTGGCACACACCTCCCCCGCCCCTCCCCCAAGCAGCTAGATTAGCGCACGAGAAGGGGACGGTCATTGTGACCTTCACGACGGGTGAGGACGGGCACGTGATCAGGGCCTCCGCTGCCGTCCCGACCAGACAAAAAGACGCGATACCAAACCTGTGTAGGAACTGTGTGGACTGGGTGCTCGCACGTTGGTACGGCCCTCCGAACATCACGCATCGGACCACTTTCGTATATCGATAGTAAGCCTCGGCCATGCGTGGGCCAGCCGGTGCTTTAGTTTCTTAGAGGCTTGCCCGTCTTGAGCATGTGGCGGATGCGCTCGTGCGTGCCCGGTTGCGCGCACAGGCCGACGAACACCTCGCGCTCCAGGTCGAGCAGCACACTTTCCAAAACCCGGCCCGCGCGCGCGCCCGGTCCGCCGCCGGTGAGGATGCGCGCCAGTTCGCCCGCGAGATGCACGTCGTAGTCGGTCCACTGACCGGCCGTGCGGTAGCCACGCGCCTCGTCCATCAACCGCTCGTAACCCGCCCCGCCGAGCACGTCGATCTCGCGCGGTCCCGGCGTTCGATAACCGGCCGCGGCCAGTCCGAGCAGCGCGTCCTTGGCGTCGCCGAGCAGGCGGCGGCGGTTCATCGAAATCCCGTCGTGGGCGCGCAGGTATCCCAACCGCCGCGCCTCCAGCGCCGAGCCCGACGTTTGCCCCGACGTGATGAGCCCCCACGTCTCGCGCAACGTCTTGTAGGGATCGTCGCTGGCACCCGGCCGGGCGTTGGCGCGGGCGAGCATTTCCGTCGTACCGCCGGCCGAGGGCATGAGACCGACCTTCAACTCGACTAGCCCCGTCGAAAGCTCCGCGTCGGCCTGCACGGCGTCGCTGTAGAGCATCGTTTCGCAGCCGCCGCCCAGCGTCATGTTGAAGGGCGCGGCCACCACCGGGAACGGCGCGGCCCGCAGCCGGGTCGTCATCGTCTGGAAATTCTCGATCATCGCCGTGACCGCCGCGACGTTGCCGCCTTCCGCGTCCTTGAGCAACGCGCCGAGGTCCGCCCCGGCGGAAAACCACCGGCCCTGATTGCCGATGACGAGGCCGAGGAAACTGTCCGGCACCCGTTCGCATGCCTCCGCGACCGCCGCGAACGCATCGGCCCCGAGCGCGTTGGCCTTGCTGTGGAATTCGAGCAGCAGCACGCCGTCGCCGAGGTCCACGAGGCTCGCGCCCTCGCGCCGGCTGACGACCCGCGCGGGCTCCTCGCGCTTGAGGTCGGCGAGCACGATCAACCCGCCGGCGGCGTTGGAGTCGGCGGTGCCGGTCGCGCCGGGCGGGTAGAAGGGTTTGCCGTCCAGCGCGTGCTGGGCAAGAACGGTCGGCACAGACAGGCCGAGTTTTCCGATGGCGTCGGCGACGGTTTTCGCGCCGAGGGCGTCGATGGTCTTGAACGGTCCCATCTCCCAGCCAAAGCCCCATTCCAGCGCGTGGTCGATTTCCTGCGCGGTGTTGGCGACGATCCCGTGCTTGTCGGCCGCGAAACGCAGGGTCTCGTAGAACGTGCGCCGGCTGAATTCGCCCACCGGCGTGTCGAGCGCCAGCAGGGCGCGGATACGCTCGGCAAGGGGGAGTTTCTGGATCGACCCGAGTTCGGACAAGATGCCGGCGGCGGGAGGACGTTCGGCGTAGGTGAGCGTCTGCGAATCGAGGACGAGGATCGTGCTCGCGCCGTCGGCGTTCTTGCGGCGCTGGTAATAACCGCCGCCGGTCTTCTCGCCCTTGCGGCCGTCGGCGAGGAGACGTTCCATGGTCGGCGGCAGGCGGAAGTCGTCGGTCGTGGCGGCCGTCAGGTCGGCGGAGATCAATCCGAGCACGTCGAGGCCCACGGTGTCGGCGAGGCGCATCGTGCCGCTCTTGGGCCGACCCAGGATCGGGCCGGTGAGCGCGTCCACCACGTCGGGAGCGAGATTCATCTCCTCGGCGACGCGCGCGGTTTGCAGGAGGGAATAGATGCCGATGCGGTTGCCGATGAACCCGGGCACGTCGTTGGCGAGCACGATGCCCTTGCCCAACACCCGGTCGCCGAACGCGCGCACCGCCTCAAGCGCCTCGGGGGCGGTGTCGGCGGTGGGGATCAGTTCGAGCAGGTAGAGATAGCGCGGCGGGTTGTAGAAATGCGCGCCGAGGAACCGGCGACGGAAGTTTTCGCCGCGCCCCCGGCTCTGCACGGCCATGGGGATGCCGCTGGAGTTCGAGCTGAACAGGGTGTCCGGCCGGGCGTGCGCTTCGACGAGCGCCCAGAGGTGTTGCTTGGCCTCGGGTTTTTCGACGATGGCCTCGATGATCCAGTCGCATTCGGCCAGGCGCTGGAGGTGGTCGGCGGTGTTGCCGAGGGTCAGCAGCGCGCTGGTGGTGGCCGGGTCCATGAAAGCCGGCGGCCGGGCGCGCAGGGCGCGTTCGAGTCCGGCCTGGAC
>CALMVM010000015.1 GCA_937873255.1 uncultured Verrucomicrobiota bacterium
ATGTTCGGCGGGGAGACGGGCGAGCACAATTTCGTGTACTGGCTCAAGGCCGGGGTGGCGTTCACGCTGCCGTTGATCGTCATCGGCGTGTTCGCGCTGATTCTCTTCGCGTGGTACGTCGCGTCCGCGCCGGGCGGTGCCACGCACTGAGCGGGATTATTGTCGGTCGTCGTTCGTCGTTGAAGTTGTCGTATCCGTCCCGTCATGCCCGCCCCCCGCAAGCCCAACAAAGGCAAGTCCGGCAAGAAGGACCAGCCGCCGAGCGTGCTCGAATCCGAAAAGAGCATCCTGCGGGAACGCCAGCGCCAGCTCGACGAAAAGATCGCGGCACTCAACCGCACGATCAAGGCCGCCACCGTGCCGGGCTACCGCATCGACACAACGATGACCAGGCCGGGCGCGGCCCCGGCGGGCAAGAAGTACGGCGAGTCGCCGCGCCGGCCGCCGAAGAAGGTGGTGCTGCGCGCTGAGAAACAGGAGGGCCGGCTCCAGACCTTCGCGCTGGTGCTCGTGGTGATCCTGCTGGTGTTGTACGTGGTGTATAAGTTTACGTGAGAAGCGTGCGCGAGTCTCCGCCGAAGGCAGTCGTTAATGAAGGCAGGGATGGCTCTCCGAGCCGTTCCCTATTTTCCCTCTAGTCAGGCGCGACCGCAGCGAAACGTTATCCAGACAAATCCAGGGAACGGCACGGAGAGCCATCCCTGACTTGGATAGAAACCACTTGCGCGCGCTTCCCGCCGCTTTCACCTTCCGCCCTATGCCCGCACCCGAACTCGATGTCCGCTACGTCGCGCGTCTCGCCCGGCTCGAACTCAGCGAGGAGGAAATCGCCAAGTACCAGGCGCAGCTTTCCGACGTGCTGACCTTCGTCGAGGCCCTCCGCAAGGTGGATGTCAGCGCCGTCGAACCCACCGCGCACGCTAGCGCCGTGTTCAACGTCTTCCGCGACGACGCCGTCCAGCCGAGTTTCACCTCGCAAGAAGCCCTCGCCAACGCCCCCCGGCAGGCCAACGACCTGTTCGTCGTCACCAAGGTGCTCGAATAAATCCGCGCCATGAGCCACGACCTCGTTTTTGAAACCGCCGCCGGCCTGCAAAAGCGCCTGCGTGCACGCGAATTCACCCCGCGCGAAGCCCTCGACGCCCTCGCGGACCGCATCGCCGCCGTGGACCCGGCGTTGGGCGGCTATCTCTCGACCGATCTGGACGACGCGCGTCGGCAGGCCGACGCCGCCGACGTGAACCTCCCGCTAGGCGGTGTGCCGATTGCCATCAAGGATGTCATCAGCGTCGCCGGGCATCCGTGCGGATGTTCGTCGAAAATCCTCGCCGGTTACAAGGCCCCGTACGACGCGACGGTCGTCGCGCGCCTGCGTGCCGCCGGGGCGATCCCCTTCGGCCGCGCGAACATGGACGAATTCGCCATGGGCAGCTCGACGGAGAACAGCGGCATTCAACTTACCCGCAACCCGTGGGACACCGACCGCGTGCCGGGCGGCAGCAGCGGTGGGTCGGCGGCGGTCGTGGCGGCGCGCGAGGCGTTCGCGGCGCTCGGCACGGACACGGGCGGCTCGATCCGCCAGCCGGCGGCACTCTGCGGCGTGGTGGGGGTCAAACCCAGTTATGGGCGGGTGTCGCGCTACGGGCTGGTGGCGTTCGCGTCGTCGCTCGACCAGGCGGGGCCGATCACCCGGACCGTCGAGGACGCGGCGCTGTTGCTCGGCGTGATGGCCGGCGCGGACCCGCACGATTCGACGACGCTCGACCAACCGGTGCCGGATTACACGGCGGCGTTGACCGGCGACATCAAGGGCGTGCGTATCGGCCTGCCCAAGGAATATTTCATCGGCGGCATCGATCCGCAGGTGGAGGCGGCAGTGCGCGCGGCCGTCGATCAATACGCCAAGCTCGGCGCGGAGATCGTGGAAGTGTCGCTGCCGCACACGGAATACGCGGTCGCGGTGTACTACATCGTCGCCACGGCGGAAGCGTCGGCGAACCTGGCGCGTTTCGACGGCGTGCGCTACGGCCTGCGCGCGAAGGACACGAGCGGTTTGCTCGAACTCTACGGCAAGACGCGCGAGCAGGGCTTCGGCGCGGAGGTCAAACGCCGCATCATCCTGGGCACGTACGTGCTCAGCAGCGGTTACAGCGACCAGTACTACGTGCGCGCGCAAAAGGTGCGGACGCTGATCCGGCAGGACTTCGAGAAAGCGTTTGAAAAGGTGGACGCGCTGATTTGTCCGACCTCGCCGGTGCCGGCGTTCAAGCTCGGTGAACGTTCCGACCCGCTGGCGATGTACTTGGCGGACATCTTCACCATCGCCGCGAACATCGGCGGCGTGTGCGGGGTGAGCATCCCGTGCGGATTCGCGCAGGGCGAGAACACGGGCGGCAAGGCGCTGCCCATCGGCTTGCAGTTGATCGGGCCGTCGTTCGACGAGGCGCGGATGCTCAGGATCGCGCATGCCTATGAACAGAGCACCGATTGGCATAAGCGGCGTCCCCCGGTGGCGGGTTGATCGGAAGCCACGAAGACTTACAGGCGATGCTTTTTGTACGCCATTATTGGGTTTAATATTTGTTAGGCGACTTCGCGCTCTCTGCATTGCAACTGACCATCCAGCCAGCCACTTTGGACGATTGTGGAACCGTCTCTGTCATCCTATCGGAGGCCGCGTCCTGGTTGGCGCAACGCGGCACTCCCATGTGGCGAGAAGACGAGGTGGCCGCCAGCCGCATCCGCGAGGATGTCGCCGCCGGGTTGTTCTTTCTTGCCATTTCGGCAGGCGAGCCGGTTGGCACCCTTAAGTTCCAGCTTTCCGATCCGCTCTTCTGGCCCGACGTACCCGACGACGCGGCTTACATCCATCGTCTTGCCATTCGTCGGCGCTTTGCCGGCGGTGCTTTGTCCTCTGCCTTGCTCCATTGGGCAGCGGAGCGTGCGGCAGCGTCGGGCCGTCGTTTCTTGCGGCTGGATTGCGAGGCGTCTCGCCCGGGTTTGCGTGCCGTCTACGAGCGGTTCGGCTTCCGGCACCACAGCGACCGGCAGGTTGGTCCGTTCTTCGTCGCCCGCTACGAGTACCCAGTCGCCTAACCACACGCTCCGGCGAACAGAGGTTGGCGGCGGGGCCTTCTTCGGACCACGACGCTTGACTTGGCCAGCCTCTGTCGCTGAGCTTGGAGGCGTTAGGCGGCTACGCTTTTCCCACCCATGAACTGCATCTTCTGTCGCATCCTCGCTGGTGAGTTGGAGGCCAGCATTGTTCACCGGGACGATCTCTGCACCGCCTTCATGGACGTGCAGCCCGTGAACTCAGGTCACTTGCTGGTTGCCCCCAACGCTCACGCCTCCTACCTGGCTGACCTGCCCGCAGAGACGGGTGCCCGGATTTTTCAGATTGCCCAGCGTCTGGCAGCGGCACTTCGCGTCAGTGGCTTACGTTGCGAGGGCGTGAACTTCTTCCTCGCGGATGGAGAGGCAGCGATGCAGGAGGTTTTCCACGTGCACCTGCACGTCTTTCCTCGCTATGCCGAGGATGGCTTTGGGCTGACGTTTGCACCGCACTACTTCGAGAAGCCGCCGCGCGCGGACCTCGACCAAGCCGCCGCGTCCATCCGTGGTGCACTCACCGCCGCTTAACCACGCGTTCCAGCGAACAGAGGCTGGCCGTCGCGATCCCTCTGTCAGTCGAGCTTTACTTCGCCAGCCTCCGTCGCTGAGCTTGAGTTCGTTGAGCGATAACCACTACCCCGGCATCAGCCCTCAGTACTTCACGCTGCAACCGTACGCCTTGGAACTCGCCTTCGTCACCGGCTTGCCGGCCAGCGCCTCGTCCAACGCCGCGCGCACGTAGTTGGTCGCCTTCGCAATGTCGCCCTTGTCGGCCGACGCGATGCTGTCAATCGCACCCGAGTAAATCAGCTTGCCCTCGGGATCGACGATGTACAGGTGGGGCGTGTTCGTCGCGCCGTAGAGGTGTCCGACCTTGCCATCCGGGTCGGCAAGCAACGCGCTGGCGGCGGCGTAATCGCCGTCCTTCGCTTTTTTGGCGCTGTCGCCTTCCAGATAACCTTCCTTGCCGGGCGCGGACGAATCGACATCCAGCCACACGACGCCCTTCTTGACGTACTCAGCCTGGAGCTTTTGCATGTTGCCCGAATCGTAGTGCTTGCGCACGAACGGGCAGCCGGGGTTCGTCCATTCGAGCACGACATATTTGCCCTTGTGCTCGCTAAGTTTGTGGACCTTGCCGCCGGAGTCGGTCAGTGAGAAATCCGGCGCGGCTGACCCGACGGCGGGTGCCTCGGCGCGGGCGGCGGCGGCGTTCGCCAAAAACAGGACGGCAGCACAGGCGGTGGAAAGGTAAGGGTGGAGTTTTTTCATGGGATGAATACGGGTTTGGGTTGGGAGAAATTCGTTCAGCGGGCCGCGAGAGATTTGCCGCCGACCTGATCGGCCTTCGCCAAGCCGTCGAGCACGGCCTGTTGGGTGAGCAGCGTGGGCAACACCACCGGCGCGTCCGGCTTGCCGGCGGGATAGATGACGTACAGCGGCACGCTCGGCGCGTTGAACTGGTGCAGCACCTTGGCGATGTCGTCCGAATACGCCGTGTAGTCCGCTTCCAGGAACACCACCTGACGGTCGCGGAACGCCTGCTGGACGGGGTCGCCGTTGATGATGAGTTTCTTGTTGCTCTGGCAAATCGCGCACCAGCGCGCCGTGAAATCGACGAATACCGGCCGCCCTGTTTTCTGTGCCTTGGCGAGCCGCTCCGCGAACGTGCCGCCGTCCGCGTTCGAAATGACCGGTTCCGACCGCACGACCTGATCCACGCAATACCATCCGCCGCCGAACACCAGGGCCACGATGACTGCCCGCGCGGCCCAGCGCGCACGGTCGGCCGATGCGAAGGTATTGAACGTTCCCTGCACCCAGCACGCCGCGCCGAGCGTCAGCAGCAACGCGCCGGCCCACACCACGGCGTCGGGCGAACGGCGATTGGCGCCGAAGCTCCACAGGAGCCACAAAACTGTCGCCAGCATCACGAAGCCCGTGATCTGCTTGACGCGTTCCATCCACGCTCCCGGCTTCGGCAAAAACCGCAGCCACTGCGGGAACGCCGCCAGTACGACGAACGGCGCGCTCATCCCGGCGGCGAAGGCCGCGAACATCGCCAGGATCACCGCCCCGTTTTGCGAAAGCGCGAAGCCCAGCGCGTCAAAGAAGTAAGGCGCGCTGCACGCGCTGCCGAGCACTGTCGCCAGCACCCCTTGCAGGAACGCGCCCGTTAACCCGTCGCGCCGGCCCGCGACCTCGCCCGCCGCATTCGTGATGCCCCCGGGCAAAATGACCTCGAACACCCCGAGCAGGTTCAGCGAGAAAACAAACGTGATGACGATCAGCGCCAGCAGGAACCACGGGTTTTGCAACTGGAAGGCGTACCCGATCTGCTGCCCGCCCGCCGCCTTCGCGCCGATGACCAGCACCGCAAACCCGAGGAACCACGCGAACACCCCCGCCGCGTACGCCAGCCCGAGCCGCAACACGCGGGCGCGGTCCTCGTTGGCCTGTTTGACGAAGGAGAACAACTTGAGCGAGATGACAGGCAGCACGCACGGCATCACGTTGAGGATCAATCCGCCGAGGAAGCCGACCAACAGGAAATGCCACAGGGAGCCGACGGGCGTGGCCGAGCTATCCGTGGAGCCGGGCGGCGGAGGCTGCTGCGTGCCGCCGGGTTCCAGAT
>CALMVM010000016.1 GCA_937873255.1 uncultured Verrucomicrobiota bacterium
AGAACTACAGCGAGACTCCAACCAATCCCTGTAACTACGCCCTATAATGTCTATTGATTATCCTCTTGGTGCGCCAACCGCTAGGGCTGCGTATCCATACTATCCATTTCAAGACCCTTCACTCGCAACTATTCCATATCCCTTTGTTAGTATGGTTGATTCTCCTGGCTTCTATTTGACCGTCTTTGGCGCACAAGTTGATAGAGCAAGGTTGGATATGGGTTCAATCTTTGCCCGACAAGATTTTGAATCTGATGTAGTTTGTTTAGATAATTGGACTGTTATAGGTGGATTAAGATGGTACCACCTTTTTAATTATGGCGTGCGTACTGATTCTGGTGACCAAACCCCTGTTTCGCCAAGTCCAGCTTCATCCTTGTTTAGAAGCTTGCTTTCTGGCTACGGGTTCAAATATGAATGAAACGCTAGGTAAGATAACAATGCGAATCGCTCTCACAAGGATTCTGCTGTGTGTCTGCCTGTTTATTCTGATATGTGTGTTGTTCAAAAATTTCATCCTCGGGAGCAGCGTGGACCAGCCAAAGCAAGTGCAACTTTACTCATCGGCGGCTTCACAAGCTAATCTCTTAAATTATTTATTCGACTCTCACGCTGATGATTTCAAAAATCTATCGACAACTAATTTAGAAGTTACACGAGCTTTACTGGGAAATAATTCATCGAAAACGGCATACATACAACGCGCAATGTTTGCCTTCTCAAGTTCTGGGGAGTTGCTGGATCCATCGGGCCATCCATACGCATTTGACCGAAATGAAGGTATTTTGGTGGTACGGTATCCAAATATGGTAAAGAAGAATAGTAAAGGCGACGGGAATAATTGAAATGATACCAACTGATTTTTAGATGTTTCTGTTAGGTGGCGCTGCGCCGCGTTGGCGATTATTGAGTACACACTACACGTAAAGAGCCACTGTTTTGATGTAAGAGTCGGCGTACCTCTGTGCATAAGTACACAATGAATCAACCGAAACGGCGAGAAGCATTTTGCAGAATATTCCAAGAACGAATAAAATTGGTTTGTTCCGGTGAACGGCAAGCGAAATGGTAAGCAGCACTCTCACAGAGCCATACCTGTCGGCAAACTTATGCTTCCAAAAGAAGCGGTCGGCAAACTTTTGCTTCCAACGAATGAATCGTGAGTTTGCTGTGCCTAGGATCAAGTGGCAAACCTATGCTTCTGCTACGGCAAAGCCATCGGCATATCGACATCCGAACTCGTTGTCCCAGCGGTCCAGCAGCCAGGCGAGAAAATCCAGCGTCGTCCGGTAGTCGTCCGGGTCAGCCGGGAGGTTCCAGGTGTTGGCGGTGTCCACCCGGGTTGACCACGCGCGGTCAATCAACCGAGCCCAATCGGGCGGCACCCGTTCCTTGGCCCATTCGGCTCCGCGACGCTTGGAACCGACCGTGCCCGTGGCGAGGTCGCACCATGCCCGGCAGTAGTTCAGCACGAGGAAACCCTGGTAGAACCGGATCGCCCATTGCCCGGGACTCGCTAGCACCTCGCATCCCCAGTCGGACATGCGGGAATAAATCTCGGCGCGCAGGATCTCGACGGGGACCGGGTCTACCAGCGAGGAGGGTTCGGCCCCGGCGAGCCGGATGCCGTACTGGCGCACGACCTGTCGCACGACGGCGGTGTTGCAATGGGTGTCGAGCACCGGCGTGCGGTGCCCGCGGTCAAAGTACACGAGCGGTTCGTCGCGCCGCGCACAGGTGCGCAGGATTTCGGCCGGGAAGTACGAGCCTTCGAGGTGGGCCGTCCATGGGTTGGGCAGATCGCGGAGGCGTCCGTGCAAGGTTTGCAGCGCGCCGACCTGCGAGTCGGTGAGCCGGCCGCGCACGGCGACGATGAAGTCCGCGTCGCTGTGCTCATCGAAGTCGCCCACCGCGAACGACCCCTGCAACACCGCCGCCACGAAATCGTCGCCCAACGCCTCCTGCACGCCGTCGATCAGAGCGCGCAGCAGCCGGTTGAGTTCGGGGACCGGCGTCGGTTCCATGGCAGAAAGGATGAAGAACGAAGGATGAAAAGCAGAAGCTGGAAGTCAGAAGATGAGAAGCGGAAGTCAGGTTTCTCTGCTCTGCCTTCATCCTTCTTACTCAGGAAACCTCCGATGTGAACCCCGTCGGCGCGCTCTCCGCCGTGCCGGGCACCAACGCGCCCGACGGCACGCCGGATTCCTCGGGCAAAGGCGGCGGCGTCCCATCCACTGCTGATACACTGGCGGGTTGCCGCCGGATCACGCTCCACGCTACCGTCACGGCGGCCAGCACCAGCGCAGACGACAACAAAAACGGCGCGCCCGGCACGTTGATCCCGCGTCGGCCCATCCATCCCGCCGCGGCGAACGCCGCGAACGTCGTGGTGTAGAGCCCCGGCCCCATCATCCCCGAGACAC
>CALMVM010000017.1:0-3612 GCA_937873255.1 uncultured Verrucomicrobiota bacterium
AGGCGGAAAAGAAGGAGAACAACAAGGCGGAGGCCATCATCAACGTGCGCTGGAAAGCCGCCACGCAGGCGGCCGAGTACGTCTTCGACGAGAAGGTCTACGCGCGCGTCGAGGACCTCACCGCCATCCTCAAGCCGCGCCACGACGCCGACCCGAAGTACCGCGCCGTCATCCGCGGCGATCAGGAGGTGTCGGCCGCCGCGATCTCGCGCGTGATGAACGCGTGCGGGGAGGCGGGCATCTCCGACATCGCGTTTTCCGCGCTCAACCGCGCCAACTAGCCACCCGCCCCATGCGACTGCGTCAAAATCCCAACGAAGGCAGCGTCGGCTTCCAGATCGCGCCGATGATCGACGTGGTCTTCGTGATCATGCTCTTTTTCATGGTGATGGCCGGCGCGGTGCAGCGCGAGAACGAACTGAAGACCTCGCTGCCCGGCTCGGCGGAAACGTCCAGCGGCGTGGACTTCGTGGACGAGCAGATCATCGCGGTGTCGGACACGGGCGAGGTGGCGCTCAACGAGGAGCCCTTCGACGGCGTGGGCAGCCAGGAGTTGCCGCAACTGACGACGCCCCTCAGGCGCCTCAAGCAAAGCAGCGAGGCCGCCAAAACGCCGCTGGCCATCACGATTGCCTGCGAGCCGCGGGCCCGCTACGGCCGCGCCATCGACGTGCTCAACGCCCTGGCCGCCGCGCACATCAGCAACGTGACCTTCACCGTCAACGAGGAGGAATAGACCAACACCAACCCAATGCACATTCCCCCATTTTTTGTCGCATCCCGCGCGGGCCGCACCGCATTACCCCTCACGATGACTCCGAGCGGCGCACCCCCGAAGCGCGGCCTCGTGCGTCTCATCGGCATGGTTTGCATGGCTTTCGTGCCGGGGCTGGCGTTGGCCCAACAGCCGGCGGTGGTGAACTGGCCGCTTCCCACGCCCGCCGCCGGGGAGAATCCCGCCACCCTGGCGTCGCCGCGCAACGAGTGGATGCAGCACTTTCAACGCAGCCTCGACCGCACGCAAAAAGGCAACGTGGACCTCATCTTCGACGGCGATTCGATCACCGACTTCTGGATGAACGATGGCAAGGAAGTATGGGCCAGGAACTACGGCAAACTCAACGCCGTCGATTTCGGCATCGGCGGTGACCGTACCGAGAACATCCTCTGGCGTCTGGACAAGGGACAGGTCGCGGGTTTGCACCCCAAGCTCATTGCCATTCTCATCGGCACGAACAACACGCGCGATTGCAGCGACGTGCAGATCGCCGACGGCATCACCGCCGTGGTGCAAGCTTACCAGCGGCTCTGCCCCGACGCGGTCATCCTGCTCCAGGCCCTCCTCCCGCGCGCAGAAAAACCCACCGATCCGGCGCGTGAGAAGGTCGCCAGCGTCAACTGCATCATCTCGAAACTCGGCGACGGCAACAAGGTCTTGTACACCGATTTCGGCGACGGATTCGTCCGGCCCGACGGCACGATCAACCGCGATCTCATGCCCGACGCCTTGCATCCCAACGCCAAGGGCTACGAAATCTGGGCCGAGGCGATCCGGCCCACGGTCGAACGTGTCCTGGGACCGGCCACCCCGGCAAGGTGAGCCCTCGCTGAGTTCCGTCCATCGCCCGTGGCTGATTTGAAGCCGATCCCATCATCGCGCATGAAGCTCCCCGCATTCGCCCTCGGCCTGACCGCCGTGCTCCTCCTGGTCCCCGCCGCCCGGCCCACGCCTGCCTACGACAGTCGGGCGCGCGGCAGCGGCTTCGACGGCACCCGCACGCTGGCCGAATTGGGCTTCACGGATGTTCACGGCGGCGTGGCCTCGCTGCAAGCCGGTCGACTCCTGCTCACGCCCGACGCCGAAAACGATGGCACCGACGCCTACGGACGCGACTTCGTGCTGCGCGCGGCTCCCGGCGAACAGGCGCGCGACGCCGGTTGCCGCGTCGTCCTGCCCGCGAACTACCGCACCGGCGACGCGACCGTCGGCCTGCTCCTGCGCGCCCAGGCCAACGGTGACGGCCTGCTGCTCAACTTCGCTCCGCAAAACGGCACGCCCCTGCTGGTGTACACCCTCGCCAGCGGCGCGGCGACCCTGCGCGGCACCGCCCCGCTGACCACCCCCTACGACGAGAGCCACTCCGTCGCGCTGGAAGCCCGGGTCGCCGCCGATGCCGCCGTGTTTTTCTGCGCCACGGACCTGACGACCGGGCAAGTCCTCGGCTGCCTGAACCTGCCGCTGGACTTCGGCACGTTCCCGGCCGGGAGCGTCGGCGTGGTGCCGTGGACGACTTCGCCCGGCGCGGGGAGCATCGCCGTGGAGAGTCTGGAAACGTACCCCGTCACGATGGTCGTCTGCGACGGCGACTCGCTGACGCGCGGCGAGAACGCCACCGTCGGCATCGGCACGGCCAGTCCGCTGGCCACCACCTATCCCGGCGTGCTCCAGCGGACCTTGGGCAACCGTTTCCACGTCTTCAACCTCGGGCGCAGCGGCCTGACCGTCACCCAGATGAGCGGCGATGCCGCCACCCGCGTGGACGCCCTGCTGGCCCATGCCGAACGACCGCCGGTCGTGGTGATCGAGGGAGGAACCAACGACTTCGGCATCGACGGCTCGATCAAACCGCCCAGGTCGGTCGCCGAGGCCGCGCGGACGGTGTACACCCGGCTGCAAACCTACTGGGCCGCCCGCCACGCCGCCCGCGCCGACGTGCGGGTGATCGACGTGGCCAATACCCCCGCCGGACACCCGGTGTACACGCGCAACCTCGGTTCGCCCGGCGGCTTCAACCAGCGCCGCGATGCGCTCAACGCCCTGCGCCAGCATCCCCCGGAGGGCGCGCGGCCCGATTTTCATGTGGACGTGACGGCGGACCCTCACATCGGCCGGGACGGCAACGAGGCCAACGCCGCCTACTTCAACGCGAGCGACAAGACGCACCTCTCCGACGCGGGTTACGCCGCCATGGCCGCGCTGGTGGCTCCGGTCGTCCGCCAGGCCGCCGGGCGCTGAAGGCGTTTCCCGCTTGCCTCAGGCCATCCTCGGCCCCGGCAGGCCACTGAAAAAGCTCCGGGACGAGTCGATTTTTTGCAGCCGGAACAGACTGACGGAAAGGCGGCGGTCCCCCTTGCCCTTCATGCAATGAGCAATGAGACGACGGGGACCGCCGCCCGACAATTTACCGGACCTTGGCCGCCCCGGTGTGAATCGCGAAAGAGGTGCATCGCACCAGAGAGACGTCTTCCCGGGAAGGATGTCACCCGCCTCGGCACGCGCACGAAAAAGCCCGGTGCCTCGTCTCTCTTCGAGACGAAGCCCGGGCATTGCGATTACGGGTGTTTCAAGTCGTCTCGCAGGCTACGCCCAGCGACGGCGGAGCACGCCAACCATTCCCGCCCCGCCCAACAGAACCAGCGCCACACTCGTGGGTTCGGGAACCGCGAATGGCGTCACGTCCGCATAGGTGGTGCCGAAGCGGAGTTCATCGAGGGTGCCAGGGTTGAAAGACTGAATGCGGAAGCTGTCAACGTTCAACTGGTTTTGCTTCGTAATCGAGGCCGAAGGGATTTGGGGCTCCGTGCCGAGCGTCGGGTTGACGTAGAGGCTGA
>CALMVM010000017.1:3622-5477 GCA_937873255.1 uncultured Verrucomicrobiota bacterium
GATGCGGAACACGCGCAAAGAGAGAACCGTTGCGTCGCCGGTAGTGGACCTGATCCCCCCAGTATTGTTCGTGTCGATTCCGAAGCCGGTGCCAGCCGCAGCGCCGTTGCCCGGCCGCCCGAGGAAGAGGGTTTCACCCCCGCCACTGATGAACGATAATCCCGCGTATTCAGTGTTCTGGTTCAGTTGCATCAGGAAGCTCACGTAGAGCGTGCTTCCCGTCGTGGTCGGAATGTTCGGCAGACTACGAAATACGCCGTTGTTGTTGCCCGCGAACGGTCCGGCGTTCCCCGCCACCGTCAGCTTTTTGCCGCTGCTGTCGGTGTAGGTGCTGCCGGGCGAAACCACCAACGCTGCGGTGGAGCCGGTGTAGGCCCCGCCAAAGCCGGTGCCGCCGTTGTTGCCCACCAGTTGTTGGCCCGCCGTGTAGCTAAAGGAGTCGTAAGCGAGCAGACCGGCGCGCGCGCTGTGCGTGGTGGCAAAAAGGGTTGCCGTTGCGATGGCACCGAGGAGGAATGTCGTAGGTTTCATGAGGAGAGGTGGAGTTTATGGGTTTACGGAAGACTTGGAGGTAAATTTCAAGACAATTTCGTGCTTGTTTTGGTTGGTAGCGTGGAACTGCTTTTCCGGCTGCGGGCACGTTCTGTTTCGGAGAGTATTAGCGGGTGACGGTGATCGTGATTTTCGGAACTTTCGGCGAAAACTTTGCGATATTGCCCATGTCCAACCCATCGGTCAAGATACTTTTTAGAATTATCTACATCAATTCTGGCCGGCGCTCCGTCGGCTCACGGCAAAGGGTCGCCGGACAGCATTCACTTCGCCCGGCGCGACGGCTTCCAGCGGGCAGGCGCGGAGTCGCAGTCGAGTAAATACCCGGTCCAAGGCGCACGCCATCAACTTGGTGCCGGAGCGGTCCGACTCCCGGGCCGACGGGGCGGGGCACCGATCCCCCGCTCAGTCCGTTTTCCTGGCCGGGTGGGCCTCCAGGCGGGCGATGGCCTGACGCAGTTTTTCCTGTGCGCCCGCGTCCTCGGGCAGCGCCCCGGGCCGAAACGCGGGCAGCAACTGGTCCCAGATGGCGTCGAGTTCGCCCTGCATGTTGCCGGTCCGGGCGGTGATGGCCACCACCGCGTCCTGCGCGGGCGGCGCACAGCAGAAAAGTACGCCCCCGCCGGCGCCCCCGGTTGCGTGGGGTTTGGAGCGCCAGCACAGGAAGCCGTAGCCTTCCTGCCAGTCGGCACCGATTTTGGCGTGGTCCTCCTGGGCGTTGGGCACCTGTTTGCGCGTGGCTTCCTCGACCCACTGCGGCGGGATCAGCGTCCGGTCATGCCACTTTCCTTTTTGCAGGTAAAGCTGGCCGAACTTGGCGATGTCCTCCGTGCGCAGGTGCAGGCCGTAGCCGCCGAGCGAGGGTCCCTCCGGGCTGGCGTCCCACTGCGGGTCCGCGATGCCCAGAGGTTCGAAGAGGCGCGGGCGCAGGTAGTCGAGCACGGTCTGACCGGTGACTTTGGTGACGATGGCCGAAAGCGTGTACGTGCCCATCGTATTGTACTGGAAGTGCGTGCCGGGACGGTGGACGACCGGATGGGCGAGGAACTGGCGCACCGTCGGTCCGCCGGGGTCGCGCTTGGGTTCGGTGTCGTGCCCGCCAGTCATGGTGAGCAGGTCGCGCACGGTCATGGTGCGGAGGTTGTCGGAGGGGTCGGCGGGCGCGTTGGCGGGGAAGAACCCGAGCACGGGGTCATCGAGGCGAAGTTTGCCCTCCGCGACGGCCAGCCCGACGGCGGTGGAGGTAAAACTCTTGCTGAGCGACATGAGGACGTGCGGTTTGTCCGGGGCCTCGGGCTTCCAC
>CALMVM010000018.1 GCA_937873255.1 uncultured Verrucomicrobiota bacterium
GTGTTGGCCAGTGAGCGCAACCTAGGGTTTGCGGCGGCCAACAACCGCGCGATGGCCCTGGCGCGGGGCCGGTTTTTCCTGTTGCTGAACACGGATGCCTTCCTGCACCCCGGCTGCCTGGCCGCCCTGGCGGCCCACCTGGAGCAGCACCCGCAGACCGGGGTCGTCGGCCCGCAACTGCGGTACGAGGACGACTCGCTCCAGCGGTCCTGCTGGCGGTTCCCGAGCCCATGGCGCACCTGGGCGGAGGCTCTCTGGGTCAGCGGCGTGCTGGCCGACCATCCGTGGGTCGGCGACTACCGGCGGTGGCGGCACGACATGGTAATGGCGGTGGACTTCGTGATCGGAGCCTGCCTGCTGGTGCGGCGTGCGGCCTACGAACAGGTCGGCGGCTTCGACGAACGCTTCTTCATGTATCAGGAGGAAGCGGACTGGGAGCTGCGCATTACCCGCGCGGGCTGGCGGGTGGACTTCACGCCGGCGGGGACGGCCACCCATCTAGCCGGGGGCAGCGGCAAAAAGGAGGCGCAACGCGTCAGCGATCAGTTTTACCAGAGCTTGGACAAGTTTCGCCTGAAGCACTACGGCTTGGTGGGATTGCTGTCCATGCGGGCGGCGCAAGCGGCCGGGGCCGTGCTACGGGTCGCCGTCTGGGGGGCTGCCGCCCTCCTGCCGGCCCGGCGCAAAGTCGCGCTGGTTAAGATGCGCTTTCAGGCACAGATTCTGCGTAGACAAATCTTCGTCGGTTTGCCCACCAGGCCATGAATCCACCCCTCCTGCTGGCCCTGGGCTTTGTGTACGTCAGCGTTTTCTGGCTGGGCTGCATCTATCGGCCCAACTTGGCCCTGGCGTTGATTTTTGCCTGCGCCCCGTTTCCGAATAGCCTTGGCAGCGGTGCCAGCAACCTGGGCGGTGGCGGCCTGGAATTCTCGCTGGCGGAAATCAACCTGTTCTTGTCCGTGCCCGTCTTCTTGCTCCGAGGCAGGCGTCCGCTCGGCGGCGTGGTCCTGGCGGCCTCCGCCTTCTACATCGCGGTGAGCGTGGCCTGTTCGCTGGTGCACTGGCGCTACACCACGCTGACGGCCTTGCTTCAGGTGGTCATCTACCTGTTCTACTCGGTCACGCTGTTCGCCACCCTGGCACGCTCCGAGGAGGACTACCGCTGGTGTTTCCACGGCTTCCTCGCCGGGACGTTGGTGCTGGCGGTCGCAGTGACCCTCACCGGCTCTGCCTACGTGTTTGGCATCCACAAAAACAACTGCGGCTCGGCCATCAGCGCGGGCTTCCTGATCGCGCTGGAACTCGGCTTCCAGGCCAGGGGCTGGCGGCGCAAGGCCGCCTACCAAGGGATCTGTTTGGTGCTCGGCGTCGGGTTGATTACCTCGGTGTCGCGCGGTTCGTGGCTGGGCGCGCTGGTCGGCGCGGTCGTGATCTTCGCCTTGCGCCGCCAGTTCTTGCTGATGCTGCGCTGCACGCTGGCCCTCACGGTGGTCGTCGCCGCCTGCTGGACGATCATGCCACAGGCCAAGAAGGATTACGTCCTGGGTCTGAGCAAGGATGATTGGAACATCAAGATGCGCTACCAGAGCCGCGACTATGCCCTGGGATATTTCGAGAGCAGCCCGATCGTCGGGGCCGGGGTGGGCCTCCGCAAGGAGTACGATGCAACCAACTTCGTGTTCTGCACCCTGGCGGAAACCGGCCTGTTGGGTCTGGCGGCGTTCCTGCTGCTGATGGCCGTGGTCGGGTGGACCGTCTGGCAGACCCATCTCAAGGTTCCCCGAAAGAGTTTTTCCTTCTCGGTGGTGGCAATCGCCGCCGCGCTGCTGCTCGCCAAACTGGCCCACGGCATGGTCGATCATTACTGGGTCAGGGGAACGCTCATGGCTTCCTGGGCCTCGGTGGGCATGGTCATTCGCGTCAAGCGCGACCAGCAGCGCGCCCGACGGCTGCTCTTGCAGCAGCGGCAGCAGGAGGCGCAACGGGCACTGGAGGAAGAAACATTGGTATTACCGCCGACAGGCAGCGGGTGGGCACTGGAGCAGCCATAAGGGGGTTAGCGCTCCATCGATGCCGAGCATGAAAATCGGATTATTCACGGACTGCACGAACTTCGCCGGGACGGAGCGCCACATGCTCGATCTGGCGTGCGCCCTGCGCGCCGGGGGCGAGGAGGCCGAGATCATCTGTCCGCCCGACGCGATCCTCGCCGAGCGGGCCGCACGCGAGGGCGTGCCGGTCTTCGCGCTGTCCTGCGCGGGCAAGCTCGGCCTGCTGGCCGCCCTGCCGAAGCTGCGGCGAGCCGCCCGGGCCGGGCGATGGGAAGTCCTGCACACGCACAACGGCCGGACGACCCTTCTAGCCGCGCTCGCCCTGCGCGGCGGCAATGGCACCACGCTCGTGACCACGCAACATTTCGTGCATCCCGCGCGGACCCGACGGCGGGGCATCGTCGCACGGATCAGCAACGAGATTCACCAGGCCGTCGGCCGCCACGTGGACCGGATCGTCGCGATCTCGGAGGCGGTGCGGGCGGCCGCCGTGGCCCGGGAGGCCGCAACGGCCAGGAAAATCCGTGTGGTTCTCAACGGGATCCGCGACCCCGAGGCAGACACGTTGACCGACCCGGAGGCGGTTCGCCGGGGTCTCGGGGTGGAGACCGGCACCCCGCTGGTGGTCTGTCTCTCGCGTTTGGACGCGGAGAAGAACCTGGAAGTGTTGATCGAAGCCATGCGCACCGTGACGGCAGCCATCCCGCAGGCCCGGTGCGTCATCGCCGGGGCCGGCGGGGAGCAGGCGAATCTGCAACGGCGGATCGACGCGGCGGGCCTCGCTGGCACCGTGCGTCTGCTCGGTTTCCATGCGGACCCGCTCTCGTTGGTGCGGGCGGGCAACGTGTTTGTGCTGCCGAGCGCGCTGGAGCCTTTCGGGCTGTCTATCGTCGAGGCGATGGCGCTCGGCGTACCGGTGATCGCGGTGCGCGCGGGCGGCCCGCAGGAGATCGTCGTCGAAGGCGTATCGGGGCTGTTGGTGCCGCCGGGCGGCGCGGCGGAGATGGCGACGGCGATCACGTCCGGCTTGCGGCAGCCCGATCTCGCCGCGCGTCTGGGCGCGGGCGGACGCGAGAGGTTCCTGCATGCGTTCACTGCCGCGCGCATGGCGACCGAGATGCGCGCGGTTTATCGGGAGGCGCGTGGAGGCGAGCAACCCGCCAACCGGCGGCCAACGGGCGAAATGAACACCATCTCGAGGCCCTCGGTCCGTGCCTCACATGATGATTGACTCTGCTTCCGGCATGCCCTTAGCTCTGCATCCTCATTCATGGTGGCACGTGGAGTTGTGATCCACCCTTCCGAGAGCCCGGTGGTGAACGACGAGGGTTTCTGACCGATGAAAATATCAAATAGTGTCGGGAGTGATGGGTCCCATCGCCTTGATCCGCCTGCGTTGGAGGAGGCCGGGGGGGAGGACGCGTCGACGGATTGGCCGCAGCCGCATCTGGTCATCGAGCCGAAGGCAGGCTGGGTCGCGCTCGACATCGGCGAGATTTGGCGGTTCCGCGACCTGCTCTTCACCCTCGCCGGTCGCGACCTGAAGCTGCGCTACAAACAAACGGCCCTCGGAGTAATCTGGGTGATCATGCAGCCACTCATGGGGGCTCTGATTTTCGCGTTCGTCTTCGGCACCGTCGCCAAGTTGCCGAGCGGAGGCGTGCCCTATGTCGTGTTTTCGTTCGCCGGGTTGCTGGGGTGGAACTACTTCAACGGCGTGCTGTCCAAAGTCGGCAATTGCCTCGTCGGCAATTCCCACCTAATTTCCAAAGTTTTTTTCCCCCGGCTGGTGCTGCCGTTGTCCACGATCGGATCCACCCTCGTCGACTTCGCAGCGGCGGCGGGGATGATGGCGGTGCTAATGGTATTTTACCGGGTGGCTCCCTCGCCTTTGCTGCTGCTTTTTCCGCTGTGGATGCTCTTGCTCACGGCCCTGGCCCTGGGCGTCGGTCTGATCACGGCAGCCCTGGCGGTTTCCTACCGGGATATTCAATACATCGTGCCGGTGTTCACCCAGTTTCTGCTGTACGCGAGTCCGGTGGCCTATTCGGTGGACGCCGTTCCGGCCCGGGTCAGATGGGTGTACCTGCTCAATCCGCTGACTCCCCCCCTGGAAGCGATGCGGTCGAGCCTGCTCGGCACGACGTTTCCCGGAACCGGGTCGCTAGCTGTCGCCGCGGCTTGGTCCGTGGGATTTTTGCTGGTGGGCCTCTATTCGTTCAAGCGCATGGAAAGGAGTTTCGCGGATGTCATCTAGGACAAACATCGCCCTGTCGGTGCGGGGGCTTTCCAAGGCGTACTCCATCGCGCACGAACAAGAAAAGCACCCGACTCTGGCCGAGACGCTTCTGCACCGCGTCCGCCAACCGTTTCGCCGCGCTGCCAAAGAGACGTTCTGGGCGCTCAAGGACGTGTCATTCGACATCCAGAAAGGCGACGTGGTCGGAGTGATCGGTCGCAACGGTGCGGGCAAGAGCACGTTGCTCAAGATCCTCAGCCGGATCACCGAACCAACGAGCGGCGTGATCAAACTCTACGGGCGCATCGGCAGCCTGCTGGAGGTGGGCACCGGGTTCCACCCCGAGCTGACCGGCCGGGAGAACATCTACCTGAACGGGCAGATTTTGGGAATGCGTCGCAAGGAGATCGACAAACAGTTTGATGCCATCGTGGATTTCTCCGGCGTCGAGAAATTTCTTGATACGCCCGTCAAACGCTACAGCAGCGGTATGTATGTGCGGCTGGCCTTCGCGGTCGCTGCGCATCTCCAAACGGAAATCTTGATTATCGACGAGGTGTTGGCGGTGGGCGACGTCGAGTTCCAAAAAAAGTGCATGGGGAAGATGAAGGATGTTTCTACAAACGAAGGACGCACGGTCTTGTTCGTGAGTCACAACCTTTCCGCGCTCGAATCACTCTGCAAATCAGCTATCCTTTTGCGTGCAGGCACTGTCGACACCACTGGTGGTATCCATGATGTTATCTCAAGATATTTCAGCGATGCGTCAGATAATGCGAATGGTCAGTTCGATCTGCGAAGCCACCCCGCTCGCGCTCGCGGATATGACCCGCAGATCACGGAAGTTAGGACACTTCGGAGTGACGGTAGAGCAAGCGGTGAATTTTTTGCGACCGGGACCATGACGATCGAGATCGATATTGCTCCTAAAAATATCATTCACGAGCCGAGGGTGGCAATTGCCATCGAAGACCAATCCGGACGCCGAATCATGACGACGGCGACTTACTTCTCCGCTCGACCTTTTCATAAAGAGGGTGCCGAACAATTCACCGCTCGCTGCGTGATTCCCAAGTTGAATTTGGGTGAAGGAAGATACCTGATTAGTGTTAGCTGTTCCGATAAGCTTGCAGGCATGCTCGATTCTGTTGATGGAGCTGCTTGGATCGACATAAAGTGGGATAACGCATACCAAAGTTCGGAGGCGTACAACCCAGTGTATGGACCTGTCTTATGCAACGCTGACTGGAGTGTTAAAAATGATTGAACAACCAGAGGAACCCGAAGGGCATAAATTCCGAGTTCATCCGCCGACAGATGAAAGGATGGTGCCAGAGTCATCGCATGGATCCACCTTTTGGGAACACGTTGCACGGTATGAGTTTGCGGCTGCTCGTTCAAACGGAAAAGACGTGCTCGACATCGCTTGTGGCGAAGGCTATGGCGCAGCGGCGATGGTTGATAGCGGTGCTCGAAGCGTGGTTGGAGTGGATGTTGATCCCGCAGCTTGCGATCACGCTCGTAGCAGATACGGAATTCGCGCAATCGTCGGCTCTGCCGAATCAATTCCCCTTCCAGACTCAACTATAGATTTGATTGTCTCCTACGAAACCATTGAGCATGTGTCCGATCCCGAGCGGTTCATTCGTGAGTGCCGCCGTGTTTTGAAGCCGGATGGAGAGTTGATCATCTCTACTCCAAACATGGATGTATACGATGAAATCGCGGAGCATAATCCGTTTCACATTTCGTGCCTGAGCACTTCAAATTTCCGTAAATTGCTCCTGGATGGGTTTGGCACTGTTACCATGTATTCCCAACGACCCCTACGGGCACCATGGTGGAGTGTGCGGGCTTTTGCGGCCGATCAATCTTTGTGGACCCGAAGAGGATTCAGAAAAATCAAGAGAATGATTGCCCGGAGATTACCTAGCTATCGCCACCCGGAGGTAAGTGCGGAGCAGAGGCGACACGTTTTGGCTAACATCAAGAATTCTTGCCGTCGTCGGACAAGTGCTTTGAGTCTGTTTGATATTGTTCCACAGCGGAAGTTCGCGCCGGATGAACCACTATTCCTTCTAGCGCTTGCAGGAAAACCGATAAAGTAGGTGCATTTCGCGAATTAACCTCGCTGCCTTCACGCACTTCGCAATTCTTGTTTGGTCGATCTAGCTTGCCTTGCCGAAAAGACCATTTCGATGCTTCTTCCTCCGCTCACGATCGCCATCCCCACATACAACCGCCGCGAAAGCGCGTGCGCGCTCGCCGCAGAAATCAGGCGGCAGATGCGGGATGGTGACGAACTGATCGTGTCTGACGACGGGTCGACCGATGGCACCGAGGCCAGCTTGGCAGACATTGCCGGGGTCCGCGTCATCCGGCATCCAACAAACCTCGGGATGGTCGGCAACTGGAATTATTGCCTGACCGCTGGCACGAACCCCTGGGTCTGCCTGATCCACGATGATGACCACCTGCTGCCTGGAGGCCTTGATGCACTCCGTCGCGCCTGCGGGTTGTCCGACGGCCCCGCGCTGGTGGCGCACAGCGTGTGGCAAAACAGGTTCAAGTACGATCCCACCGGCGGATTTTGCTACGAAGTGCGGGAGGCTGGCCGCGTCTCGGCGCTGAACTCCGTATTCTGTCCCTCGGGCGCCACGCTGCACCGCTCCATCACCGAAGAACTCGGCGGGTTCAGCCCGAAATATCCCTATTCCTCCGACGTGGAGTTTTTCGCCCGCGTTTGCGCACGATACCCGGCAATCGTCGTCCTGAACCCGGGCGTCATCGAATATGTGGTGGACGGCAACAACTACCAGATCCGCACATGGCGGAAGCCGGATTTCCTGCCTCAACTGCGGGAGGTGGAATCAGCCTCAATCGGCCACGCCGGCCTTTCCGCCGAGGAGGCGGACCGCCTGCTGCTCACGCGGATGACTCATAATATGCTCTACATCATCGCCACGGCCAGTGCAGCGGGCGACCGGCGCGTGGTGCGGCGGACCGCGCAGGAACTCAGCAAGCTGGCCGGACACTCCAACCGGCGCAAAGTCGGCTTGTGGCTGGCCGCCAAATTGGGACGGAGGGTCCGCCGTCTGCTGTGATCGTCCGGGTTGCGTCCGCCGCTTCATCCATCCCATGGCGGGTGCTCGTCCGTCCAATGAAGCCCTGAAATCATACGTCGCGCCGTTGGCTTCCGCCAAGCGGTTCTCGGAAAGATCAGCCACGCCCATCCCAAGCTCGATGTGCCAGCCCGCGATCACAATCATCACGCCAAACTATAATTCGGGTCAGAAGCTGTCGGCCACCCTGGATTCCGTCCGTGCGCAACAAGCCAAGGTGGAATACTTGGTCATCGACGGGCAGTCTACCGATGAGAGCCTGGCCATCGCGCGGAGCTTCGAGCGGAAGAACCCTGACTGGACACGTGTCGTGTCGCAAAAAGACTTGGGCGTCTACGATGCGATGAACCGCGGAATCACCTTGGCAAAAGGCAGATACCTGTACTTTCTCGGGGCTGGGGATCTTTTGTACCCGGGCGTGTTGAGCCACATCGTCGATTCTTTGCCGGCCGACGACCGCACGCTTGTCTACGGCAACATGCTCTGGAAGGACCGCCGCTACGACGGGCGATTTTCGGCTTGGAAGCTGCGCGGTGACAACCTGCCGCACCAGGCGGCATTCTACGGACGCGACATCTTTCAAATCGTGGGCACGTACGAACTGAAATACAAAACGTTGGCGGATTGGGCGCTGAACCTCGCAATTTTCGGAGACCGACGCATCCGCCGCAAGTATGTCGATGTGCTGGTGGCGGCTTACGAGGGCGGCGGCTTGAGCGACCGGATCGCGGACGATGCCTTCATCTCCGACCGGGCAATGCTTTTACGCCGTCTCGGCTGGCGGTCGGCTTTGTACGCGCGTGTTCATGCACGGTTGGCCGTTGCAAAAAGACGTGTCCACACCGCTTGGAATCTGATCCTGAACAAGTGAAGACGCTCGCATTTTATTTGCCCCAGTTTCATCCCATCCCGGAAAACGACGGGTGGTGGGGCCGGGGGTTCACCGAGTGGACCAACGTCGTCAAGGCGCGGCCCCGGTATCCGGGCCATTACCAACCGCACCTGCCCTCCGACCTGGGCTTCTACGACCTGCGTGTTCCCGAAGTCCGCGAGGCCCAGGCAGATCTCGCCAAACAATACGGCATCGATGGATTCTGCTACTACCATTACTGGTTCGGCGGGCAGCGTTTGTTGGAAAGACCCGTCAACGAGGTCCTGGCCACCGGCTCTCCGGACTTCCCCTTCTGCCTGTGTTGGGCGAACGAAAGCTGGAGCCGCCGCTGGGATGGCAGTGACCGTGAAATGCTGGTCAGCCAGACCTACTCCGCCGAGGACGACCTCGCACATGGCAAATGGCTGCTCGCGGCGTTCAAAGACCCCAGATACATCCGTATCGAGGGGAAGCCCTTGTTTCTCGTCTATCGCGCCGGGCTGCTGCCTGATCCCGCTCAGACCGCCCGGCGTTGGCGACAGCAGGCGGAGGCAGCCGGCCTGCCCGGGCTCTATCTGGTCCAGGTGGAATACCCCGAGTTGAGAGCCGATCCCAAGCTCACCGGCTTCGATGCCAGCCTCAACTTCCAGCCGTTCAGCCATGCGTTCGGCGCGGCGAAACTCAAGCGGTTCCACTGGTGGGAAAGAGGAAAGCTCGGCACCGGCAAATCCGTGTTCAAAAACCATTCCGTGCTCTCCTATCGCAAGCTCGTGGAAGCCGCCCTGCGCCAGGAAGCGCCGCCGTACAAGCAATTCCAGTGCGCCTGTCCGTCGTGGGACAACACCGCCCGCCGGCAAAAAGGGGCGGTGATCGTCGACGGCTCGACACCTGAATTGTTCGAGGCGTGGCTGACCGGTTTGCTCGCCGCCGAGAAAAAGCGGCCCGTCGATCACGACGACGAGCACCTGGTCTTTATCAATGAATGGAACGAATGGGCCGAGGGAAACCACCTGGGGCCCTGCCACCGCCCCGGCAGGGGTTTTTGG
>CALMVM010000019.1:0-5236 GCA_937873255.1 uncultured Verrucomicrobiota bacterium
CGATAAAATCCAGCAAACGCGCCAACTGCCCCGGGCGTTCGACGGTCGCCGCCACCTTGAAAATATCCGCCCCGCCCCCCGCCGCGCGCCGGGCCTGTTCGCGCAGGCGCGACGCCGACAGCACGCCGCCGAAATCGTGGAACGACCCCACCACGATCCGGCCGCTCTCCCGCGCTGTCCTCGCCACGTCCGCCAGCGACCGCAGCGAACGCACCTCGATGTCCACCGCCGCGACCGCACGGCACCCCAGGAAGCGGTCATACAACTCCCGCCGCCGCCCGGCGTTCGACGGCGCGCCCGCCGCGCCGCCCTCGGCCGGGTGGCGCACCGTCAGGATAAAGGGGCGCGGCGCGCGTGCGACCAGCGCGTCGAGCGCGCCGGGCCGCGCGTGGAAGGCGTCCACGCGCAGTTCCAGCCAATCCGGTGCGGCGGGCGGCGGAGCCAGCGCCAGCGCGGCGGCCAGCGTCCCGTCCGAATGTACCGCCGCCACGACCCATCCACGGGCAGGGATGACGGCTGGCAATTTGCCGGGTTTTGTGGTTGAGTGGCGCGCGTCCTGCATGATCCGAGCCCATGGCGCCCGCGTGTCAGCGGCAGGCGCGCCCGTTCCTCTTCCTCTTTGAGATGCTGCGTCGCAAGCAAGAAATCAATCAGCAGGTCCAGCAGATCATCGACGCGTTCCTGCTGCTGGCCGCGTTCTGGACGAGCCACGCCCTGCGTTTCTACGGCACGGACTGGTTCCACCTCGAACAGGCGATCCCGCCGTTCAAGGACTTCCTGTGGATGATCGTCATCATCATGCCCTTCGGGCCGCTGCTGCTCGAACTCCAGAATTTCTACGAGCATCCGCTCCTCAAGCAATACGGGCGCACGCTCGGGCAGTTGACCCGCGCGCTGGTCGGCCTGGCGCTGCTCAACGGCCTGTGCGTGATCTTCCTGCGCGTGGACGTGCATTCGCGCTCGGTGTTGATCCTCTTCGTTTTCCTGGGTACGGCGGTGCTGATGGCCAAGGATCGCCTGCTCCTCTCCCACGCCCGGCGGCAGGCCGAACACGGCGGCCTGCGCGAACCCGTGCTCCTGGCCGGTTTGCCGGAGGACATGGACAACCTGGCGACCACCTTCACCCCCGAGCAACTGCTGACGATGGAGATCATCGAGCGGGTGGACATCGAGCGGCAGCCGCTCTCCGACCTGATCAGCGCGCTGCACCGGCACGCGATCAGCCGGGTGATTTTTTCCGCCAACCACAGCCATCTGCACAAAATCCAGGATGCCATCAGCGCCTGCGAGACCGAGGGCGTCGAGGCCTGGCTGGTGGCCGATTTCATCAAGACCGCCATCGCCCGGCCCACCATCGAGTCGGTCGGCAGCCGGCCCGTGCTGGTGTTCCGCTCGACGCCCGATGCCTCCTGGTCGCTGCTGGGCAAACGGGCCATCGATCTGACGGGCGCGCTCATCGGCCTGCTGGTTCTGGCGGTGCCGCTGGCCGTCGTGGCGCTGACGATCAAACTGACCTCGCCCGGGCCGATCTTTTTCCGCCAACTGCGCGGCGGCCGGCACGGCAAACCGTTCATGATGTACAAGTTCCGCTCGATGAGCACGGACGCCGAGATGCGCCGGGCGGAGTTCATGGCCTTCAACCAGATGAGCGGGCCGGTGTTCAAAATCGAGGCCGATCCGCGCGTGACCTGGATCGGGCGGATTTTGCGCAAGACCTCGGTGGACGAACTGCCGCAGCTTCTGAACGTCCTGCGCGGGGACATGAGCCTGGTCGGCCCGCGTCCGCTGCCGCTCTACGAGGTGGAAAAGTTCGAGACGACGGCGCAGCGGCGGCGGTTGTCGGTGGCGCCGGGGTTGACCTGTCTGTGGCAAATCAGCGGGCGCAACGAGATCAAGGATTTCGGCGACTGGGTCCGGCTGGACCTCAAGTACATCGACAACTGGTCGCTGTGGCTGGACATCAAGATTTTGCTCAAGACGATCCCGGTGGTGTTGCTCGGGTCGGGGGCGAAATAGACGCAGAATCTATCCACAGATTACGCAGGTTTCCGCAGATGAGGGAAAGAGACGGGGAAAGATCGAATGGGGTCCTTCGCTTCTGGCACCCCCCTTTTCCTCCTTCTTTAATCTGCGTAATCGGTGGACAAATTCCGCGCTGGTTCACTCCCCCCCGTGGAAGGCCGGCGCGTAGAGCACGCCGTTGAGCCAGAGGCGCGTGGTGGTGCGCCAGAGCAGGCGGAAACTCGGACCGTTGGCCGTGAGGATAACGTGTCCGTCGCCGAGCGGCTCCTCGATCACCGCCGCCGTGCCGCGAATGAGCCGCTCGGTGTTGTCCGGCCACACGAAGCCGGCCAGGCGCAACGGCGGCGGGTTGGCGTTGCCCTCGGCGGCCGGGAACGTCAGCACGTTGGCCCCGCGCCGGGTCGGCGTCAGGAACTGGTCCGTGTCCACGAGGACCGGGAGCGTGTCGCGTTCGTAGCCGTAGGTCAGAAAATGGTCGCGGTTGACCGTCGCACGGAAGATTGCCCCGGGGACGGGCAGCGGGATCTTGCTGCGGTCGAAACCGCCGCCGCTTTTTGATTTCGATTTGTCCGTGGCAGGTTGCTCGGCCGTCTTATCGCCGGGTTTCGGCGTGGTGGGGGTTTCGTCGGCCTCGCTTTTCTTATCGGGATCGGTCGCCTTGCTGGCGGAAGCGGCTTTCTGGCCTTCGGGTTTCTCGTCCTTGTCGGCGGATTTCTCGGTGGCGGGAGATTTCTCCTTGCCCTGATCCTTGTCGTCGTCGGTGTCCTCGTCCTGTTTGGCGAGCATGTCCGCGCCGACGACCCGCGCGCCGGTCAGATTGACCTTCTTGTCCGCCGCGAACCCCGCCGCGCCGCCGACGCAAATCAGAGTGCCGCCGTCCTTGCACCAGTCCTTCAATTTCTCGACGCCCTCCTTGCCGAACGCCCCCGCGTACTTCTTCGCGCTGCCGTCGGGCAAAATCAGCACGTTGAAATCCGCCATGCGCGTGTTCTTGAACGCCTCCACGCTCATCGGCACGAACTCCACGCCCATGTCCTTGCCCAACAGGTAGGAAATCTCCGCGTAGGAAGTCTGCGCCGCCTGGTCGCCCGCGATGAGCGCGACCTTCGGCACCTGGAGGGAAACGATCTCTTCCGAACCGGGGCCGACGTTGCCCTGTGCCACATAAGCGGTATTGATCGTTTTGACGAAGACGCCGTATTCCTTCGCCAACGCCGTGATCCTGTCATGCAGCTTGGCCGGGTTGCGTTCCACTCGCACGAGGATCGTGCCGCGTGGGCAATCCCAACCGTCCGCGCGCATCGCTTCGGTGGCGGTTGCCAACCGGTAGCCTTCTTGCAACAAACGGAACGCTAGCCGGTAACCGCTCTCGGTTTCGGGCGTCCATAGGTAAGCGGTTACGGCCCGCGCGGGATCGGGGCCGGCAAAATCATAAATACTCTCCCGCGTCTGCATGGAACTCCTGATCTCGGTCGCGGTAGCCTTGCGTACATAGTAACTCGTCGCGTCGGCCGGCGGCGGGGCATCCGCGCTGTAGGCGGCGTCCACTCCGAATGCCAGCGGCAGGCACCACGAGGTCACGTCGTAAAACTCCGGTTTTTCCAACGACTCGCGCCGGCCGCGCTTGAGGTTGCGCGCCTGCCTTTCCAACTGGCGTTTGATGAACGGCGCGTCCAGCGGCGCGTCGGGCGCGAGCAAGGTCCGCGCGACGCGCCCCTGCGGCTGGGCGAGATCGACGATATAACTGATCTTCGGGAACTCGCGTGATGCTGGCACGGCGGGGAACTGGCCGGAGGCGGGAAAATAATCGTGCGCGTTCGGCAGCGTGAATTTTGTGAAAGACGCCCGCACCTCAATCCCATGCCGCAGGAGGTTGGCGAGGAGTTCGGCCGTCCGCCCCGGATCATCGCCCGGCGTAATGACCACCGTGCGCAGGCCATCCTTACCCGCCTGCCCTTCGGCGATGGCGGTGGCGAAGAATTTGTAATAATCCTTCAACCTCTCCTCGCGGTGCGCGGCGCTGGTTTCCAACGTGGCGATACTCGCCGTGAAATGCTTCGCAATCGCCCCGCGCAACGTCTCAATCGTGCCATCGTCGCGCTTCCAGTTCAGCCCGCGCTTGCCGCCGCCGTCGCTCTCGAACGTCATCCCCGTGGACCCGTGCAGGCTCGGCCAACTGTCCCAGTACCCGGGATAGTACAGGTCAAACACGTCGCGGTTGTAGTACAGCCAATGGTAGCGGTTGAACGCCGCCGCGTTGCCCTGTCCGATCAGGCTTTGCCAATGCTCGGTTTCGTCGTGCGGCAGCGCCGAATTGATCGGGAGCGCGGGCGGCGGGAAGAAGAAATTCTTCGTCTCGCCGTGATGGTCGGCGTTGACCTGCGGGTGCCATTCGAGGAACGCCGCCATCGCCACGCGGCTCTCGATCTGCGAGGCGGGCAGCAGATCGCGGTTGAGGTCGAATCCGAAGTGGTTGAACCGTCCGTAGATCCCCCACGGCTGGCGGTGTTCGTACGCGAACGCCTCCGGCCGCCCGAGGCCCTCGGCGTTATACCACGCGGTGAAGCGCTCGTGGCCGTCGGGGTTTTGCGCGGGGTTGATGAGCACGACGCATTGCTTGAGCACTTCACCCAGTTTTGGGTCGTCGCTCGCGCAGAGTTGGTAGAGCACCTGCATGCCCGCCTCGAACGCCGACGACTCGTCGCCGTGGATCGAATAACTCAGCCACACGACCATCGGCGAACGCGCCGCGATGGCGTCGGCGTCGGCCTGATTGCATGTGCGCGGGTCGGCCAACCGGGCGAGGTCGGACTTGACGGCGTCGAGTCGGGCGAGATTCTCGGGCGTGGAAACGGCAAGCAGGTAGAGCGGGCGGTGTTCGGGCGTCTGGCCGAGGATGCGGATTTGCAGACGGTCGGTGTGCGCGGCGAGTTCGCGCAGGAAGCGTTCGTAGTTGGCGTACGTCGTGTGAAATTCGCCCGGTTCGTAGCCGAGCAGCGTCGCGGGCCGGGGAACTTCGGGCCGGTAGTGTCCGCGTTCGTAGAAGTCGAACGGCACCTCGTCGGGCTTGAGCAGCGGCGTGGGCGTTTGCGCGCGAGCCGCCGGAAGCGCGGAGCCTATTGCCAGGACCGTCAGGAAACCAATCAAACGCTGGAAACGGAAAGCCATGCGCGACGATAGCATCAGCGTTTGCGCCGTCCAATAAGGTAGGGAT
>CALMVM010000019.1:5246-7455 GCA_937873255.1 uncultured Verrucomicrobiota bacterium
GGTAGGGATGGCTCTCCGAGCCGTTCCCTAATTTTTGGATTGGATGAGCGTGACCGGCAGCGAAACCATTTCCAGACAAATCTAGGGAACGGCTCGGAGAGCCATCCCTACCTTATTGGACGACCGGCCGCGTCGGCATGACGCAGCGCGCCGCCACCGGATCGAGCGCATTTTCCCAGCGGGACACGACGAGCGTCGCCACGGCGTTGCCGATGAAATTGGTGATCGCCCGCGCCTGCGACATGAAGGTATCGACCCCGAGAATGAGCACCATCCCCGCCACCGGCACCGTGCCGGTCGAGCCGAGCGTCGCCGCCAGCGTGATGAAGCCGCTGCCCGTCACGCCGGCCGCGCCCTTGCTGGTCAGCAGCAGCACGGCGAGCAGAGGCAGTTGCTTGGCGAGCGGCAGCGGAGTGTCGGTCGCCTGCGCGATGTAGAGCGCCGCCATCGTCAGGTAGATGCACGTGCCGTCGAGGTTGAACGAATAACCCGAGGGCACCACGATGCCGACGACGCTTTTCCGACAGCCCGCCTTTTCCATCTTGCGCATCAACCCGGGTAACCCCGCCTCGGACGACGACGCGCCGATGACCACCAGCAACTCGTCACGGATGTGTCGCAGGATTTTCCACAGCGAAAACCCGGAAACCCGCGCGATCAGCCCGAGCACCACCACGATGAACACCAGGCACGTCCCGTAGACGCATCCGATCAGCTTGGCGAGTGACGCCAGCGATTCCAGGCCGAACTTCCCCACCGTGTACGCCATCGCGCCGAAGGCCGCCAGCGGAGCCACGCGGGAAATGATGCGCACCATGCCGAAAAAGACCAACGACGCGTCGTGCAGCAGATCGAGGATCGGCTTGCCCCGCGCTCCCAGGCCGGAAAGCGCGAAGCTGAAAAGAATCGCCACCAGCAACACCTGGAGCACGTCGCCCTCCACGAACGCGCCGACGAAGGTGTTCGGGATGATGTGCATGACCGTCTCCAACGGGGTCATGGCCTCGGCGGATTTGACGTACTGGGCGATCCCTTTGGTGTCGAGCGTGGCGGCGTTGGCGTGGACCCCCGAACCGGGTGCGACGGTATTGGCGACGGTCAGGCCGATGATGAGCGCGAAGGTCGTTGCCCCCTCGAAATACAAGAGCGCCTTGAGCCCCACGCGTCCGACGGCTTTCAGGTCGCCCATGGCCCCGATGCCCGAGACCACCGTGGCGAAGATGATCGGGGCGATCAGCATTTTGATGAGCTTGACGAACCCCAAACTCAACGGCTGCAACGACGCCCCGAAATCGGGGTAGAAATGTCCGATCAACACCCCGGCGATGATCGCCAGAAGCACCTGCACGTAGAGGGGAGACAGGAATCTTTTCACGCGGGGGTGAGCCAACCTACGAAAAAACACGGACTGCTGGCAAGGCAACGGCTTGTCAGGTAATGGTACATTTTGGCCTCCTAGCCCCGGCAGGGGCGGCAGAATATAGCCCACGGCGTGAGCCGTGGGGATGCGGTCCGTAGAGCGAAATAGCCCCGGCAGAAGCGTAAGAAAACCGGCTGGGTGGTCCGTGGAACGCATGCGTGTTTTCTTACGCCCCTGCCGGGGCTCAGAGGCTGAAGTGCCCGTCACCGAGCCGCTACAAGCAGGCGCATGGCTCAGATCCCGAGCCAGAAATCATGCACCGCGAAGGGCGTGGCAAGGCTGCCCAGCAGGAAAAACGGCCAGAACCACCACCCGCCGCGCTCGCGGGCCAGTTGCAGGTAAAAACAGACCGTCATCGGCAACAGCACGCGCGCGGCGGCGCTCGCGTCGTCCCACACCGCCGGCCCCAGCACCAGCCCGAGCGCCAGATAGCAAACGCCCACCCGCCACGCCGGCGAACGCACGTCGCGCCGCAGGAGCAGATATAACCCCTGCGCGAGCGTCGCCGCCATCGCCAGGAGTTCCATCATCTCGTATTCCTCGTAGAGCCAATGGAGCCGCCACCACTTGTGGAAAATATTGTGGTAGCCGATCCGCGAGCAGCGCCCCAACCCCTCCACGAAACGCTCGTACATCGATTGGAAGGGCCACGCGAAATTCCCGTCGCCGGCCGTGTTGTCGTGACCGAAGCGGGCGTTGACGTAGAGCACCCACAGGCACAGCGGAACGACCGCGACAGCGGAGATCACGAGGAGGCGTTTCCAGGCCCCGCCGCGCCACGGCGGGGCC
>CALMVM010000019.1:7465-8235 GCA_937873255.1 uncultured Verrucomicrobiota bacterium
CCGTCCCAGAACCCCCCCGCCGCCAGCAGACTGGTCTCGCGCGTGAGCACCGCCGCCGCCAGCAGGACGGGTCCGCCCCAGGTGCCGGCCGCCGCCAGCCCCGCGAAGATCACGGCTGCGGCGGGCAGATCGACCAGGGAGCGTTCCATGCTGGCCACGGCCCCCAGGCACAACGTCCCGCCGCACAGGCAGAGCAACGCGCGGACCGTGCGCGGCCTCAGGAGGGAGCACATCGACCCGAGCAGCACGAACCAAAAGAGCCCATTGGAGAGCGCGTACGCTTGCAGGATGCGCGCGGGATCACCCCCGCCGAGCGCGTACGCCGCCGCCGGCAGGCCGATGCGGCGGGCGCGGTAGGCGGGCATGTCCATCGCGCGCTTGAGGTCCGGATCGCGCAGGAGTGGGTCGAGCGCCATCTGCGCGTAGAACTGTCCGTCGTAGCCCGCGCGCATGCCTTTGGCCGTCTCGGTGTAACGCGTCAGCCCGCGCAGGCGCGGCGACGCCTGTTGCTCGAAATCCGCGCCGAAGAGGATCGCCCGCGTCCAGCCGTATTGCGGGTCGTACGCCCGCACGTAGGTCCGCACGACGAACATCGCCAGCAGGCAAAGCACGCAAACCAGCGCCGTCCGGAACACGAACCGCCGGGGGACGACGAGCGCGGACGGCGGCCCCCCGTGCGGGGCGGACGGAGGGAGGGGCGGATTCACAAGGAGGCGGGTTTCACGTCACCACCCAAAACTCGTGGATGGCGTATGGCAGCGACAGGCTGC
>CALMVM010000019.1:8245-11939 GCA_937873255.1 uncultured Verrucomicrobiota bacterium
GGTAAAAACAAATCGTCATCGGCAGCATCGCGCGGACGGCATTTGTGCATTCCTCCCACACGGCGGTGCCCAGCACCGAGCAGAGCACGGCATAGATGATCCCCGTCCGCCAGACCGGCGAGGACAGATCCCGGCGCAGGACGAGGTAAACCAACTGGAAGAACATCCCCGCAATCGTCAACGGCTGGCGCATCGGGTCGTCCGCCCACAGCCACCCCAGCGGGGCCGCCTCCTTGGCCGCGCCGCTGAGCCCGGCGGCCTGGCACCGGCCCACGGCGGCGGCGAAACATTCCCACATCGCCTGGATGGGCAGGGAAAAATTGCGCGCGCCCAACGTCTCCGGCGCGTGGCCGAAGCGGTGCAGGACGTAGAACATCCACAACGCGAACGGCACCAGCCCGAGCACCAGGAGTCCCAACGGGCGTTTCCAGTCCGCCGGCCGCCGCCACGATTGGCGCGGGTCCAGGAAGGAAATCGCCGCCAGCACGCCGGTTTCCCGCGTGAGCGCCGACGCCGCCAGCGCTCCGTATCCGCGCCACGAGGACGCCCCGAGCGCCAGGCCCAGGAAGATCAGCGTGGTTGCGGGCAGGTCGGTGACGGCCAGTTCCATGCTGGCAACGACCCCGTAGCCGAGCAGAGCCGCGCACAGGCAGAGCAGATGCCGGCCCGTCGTCGGCTTGAAAAGCCGGAAGAGTACCCCCATGAGCACGAACCAGAAAAACAGGTTGGAAAGCGCGTAGACCTGGACGATCCAGCGGGGTTTGCCAAAGCCGACGACGTACGACAACGCGCCCAGGCCGATGCGGCGGCCCCGGTAGGTCGGGTTATCGAGCGCCCCGTCGAAGGCCGGGTCGCGCAACGACGGGTCGATGGCCATCTGCGCGTAGAATTGCCCGTCCGTGCCGGGGTTCTCGGGCGGACTGGTGTAGTGCGTCACCTTCTGGAGCCGGGGCAGGCTTTGCGGCGCGAAGACTCCCCCGAAGCCGATCATCTTCGACCAACCGTAGGCCGGGTCGTAGAGCCGTTCATACGTCCGCAAATAGAACAGGCTCAGGACGATGGCGAGACAAACGAGCAGTCCGCGCGTGACGCGCCAGCGGATGACGAGGACGACGACGTTCTGGGCGGCGGGCGGTTCGGCGGAGAGTGGAATTGGGGAAGGGTCGGGCAAAGCGAGGCGACGATTATCAGCAAATCCCCGGCTCGGCAACGGCGATCACGCTACAGGTCGTGAGTCTTGGGCTGTGAGCGGATTTCCATGGCACGGGCCGCCGGAAAAAATTCTGTCATCCTGAGGGGAGTGCAACGAGCCGAAGGACCTCGCCGGAAGGTACACGTTCGACTATCTCCCTACCACCAGAGGGAAGGACCTACCATGGATCAGGCTGGGGATCGCAGGCGAACGAGTACCCTGCGGCGAGGTCCTTCGGCTCGTTGCACTCCCCTCAGGATGACAGAATAAAAATGGACGGTGCGACGTTCCTCAGGTTCCCCACAACCCACAACCCACAACCCACAACCCACAACCCACCTCACGGCGTCGCGGTGGGTTCCGGCATGGGTTCCACGTCGGTGATCTCCAGCCAGCGCGGGGAAATGCCCAGGTGTCGTTCGTCGGGACTGACGCCCAGCGAGTTCGGCACGACGGCGTCGGGCAACTCGAAACTCAGGATATTGCGGTCGAACTGCAACGCCCCGGCGGGCAGCGCGAGCGCGGCCGTGCGCGGTTCCAGGCTGCGGCCGGTCAATTCGCCGACCGGCTGGTCGTTGAGGCGGATGACGACGCGCTGGGACAACACCTGCGGCGGGTGGACCCAGGTGCCGAAGTTCAGCCGCAGCCAGCGCGGCCCGAGGCTGTCCACGGCGAAGATGAACGTCGAGCGGTGCTCGGAGGTCCAGCAGCCGTCGGCGTCGCTGTCGCGCCAGCCCTCGTGCTGGAAGGGCCGCGCCTTCTCGTTGCCGAAAAACACCCGCCGGCCGGTGCGGACCAGCGGGAACTCGTGCGGCAGCGGCGGCGCGACGATCCCGGCGAGGAACTGCGGATAATCCCATTCCCAGACGCGCGCGGGCTCAATGTCCACGGGTTTCGGGATTTCGTTCCAGTGCTTGGTGGCCTTGTCGGTGGCCCCGTGCCCGTTGACGAGCACGCTCCAGATCAGCAGCGCGCCGCCCGCCGCCAGCGAACCGCGCCACGCCAGCAGGTTGTGCCGCACGCCGTAGTCCTCGCGCCAGCGCCACGCCGCCGCCAGGCCCAACGCCGCGCACAGTACGAGGGACGGGACGAGTTCGGTTGTGTAGCGCGGCCCGTAGCAACCGCCGCCGTACCACGGCACAAACCCCGACACCGCCGCGTAATGACTCGCGCCCACTCCCGCCGCCAACCCGAGCAGCCGGGCGTGCCGGCGGTATTTCCAATAACGCAACGGCAGGTAGACGACGAACAACGCCACCGGCACGAACACCAGCAGCCCGCGCGAGGGGCTGACCAAGTTCCCCGCCAACGCCTCGGGCAGCGAGGTCGTTTCCAGCCGCGCCGCCGCGAAATAACTCGGCAGGAACCGCCCGAAGTGCCACCACGAATACCCCGCGAACGCCGCGAACCACGCCGCGCCCGTCAGCGCGTACGCCAGAAAACCCTCCCGGTGAAACCACAGCAGGTAGATCGTCACGCCGATGATGAACAAGCTGTTGGTCGGCCGCACGAAGTACGCCCACGACAGCAGCGTGGCGAGGAGAACGGGCGGCAGGCGCGCGCGGCGGCCCGTCTCGCGCGAAAGCAGCAGGTAGAGCGCGCAACCGATCAGGGCGGTGCCCCAGGTGTGGTTCCAGAGCGCGCGCGAGGCGGTGCTCCAGATTTGCGTGCCGAAGGTCCCGCCCGCCGCGACGACCACGCTCCAACCCGCCGGCAACACCAGCCGGGCGGTCAGGTAAAACGTGACCGCCAGCGCTGCCATCAACGCCGCCGCGATGAACCGCTGGTCTTTTTCCTCCTGCTTGACGTTGTACGATCCGTCGGGATCGACCACCGGGTAGCCCAGGGCATCCTGCGCGAGCACGAACGGCGCGGAAAGGATCGAACTGCCGGGCGGAAAATAATAGTACAGGTGCCCGTCGACGTATTCGAGTTGGTAGACCTTGCCGTCAAGCTTGGCCGCGCCGTAATCCAGCGGGAGGTTGCGTGGCAAACGATAACTGTCGAGCGCGAAGCCGCCCTTGGTCAGGAGGTTTTGGGAAAGCAGCAGCGTGTAGCGCGAATCTCCGACGGTCGTGACCGGCGACGCCCACAGGACCGCTAGCACAACGGCGTAAAGCGCGACGGCGATGAAAAGGTCGCGCCGGCCAAACTGCGTGGCGTCTGCCGTCGGGGAGAGATGCATGGGGCTGGAATGAATGGACGCGAGCGGGCCAAGTATTTTCAGGGTGATACCCTTCGCCCATCATCAAAAACGAAGGAGCGTGGAATGTGGGATGTGATTAGTGGGCCAGTTTGGCCTCCGAGCCCCGGCAGGGGCGGCAGAGTTTAGCCCACGGCGTGAGCCGTGGGGATGCGATCAAAACGCTTTCTAGCCCCGGCAGGGGCGTAAGAAAACCGGCGCGGTGTTACGTGGAAAACGAGCGTGTTTTCTTACCCCCCTGCCGGGGCTGTGGGTTGGCTGGCGATGTTCCCACGGCTCACGCCGTGGGCGAAACTCTG
>CALMVM010000020.1 GCA_937873255.1 uncultured Verrucomicrobiota bacterium
CCCCGCGATCTTGACCTGTTCGATGAAAACGTGGAAAAACTCCTTCTGCCGGGCCACGCCGCGCCGCAGGACGGGCTTGAGGTTGTTCAGGTCGTTGACGTTGAAGCACAGGTCCACGCTGTAGATGAACGCCATCATCTCGTCGTTGGTCATGACGCTGGTGCCGATCAGCACGAGGAACTGGTTACGCCGCTGGCCGGGGGGCAGGTTGATCGCCTCGTAGAGCACCTGGTTGTTGCCCAAGTAGCAGCCGCCGAAGTGCTCGTCGATGACGACCACGTCATACACGTGCGTCTTGAGCTTGAGCGAGATGTCCTCCGCGAACAGCCCGACGTGGGTTTTGTAATCCATGCTGCCGAGATGATCGACGATGTGCTGCTGGTACTCGGGCTGGTCGATGCACACGAGCGCCGTCAGGTCGCCCGGCTCGAAGATGTCGAAGCGCGTCTCGTATTCCTGGTGAGAGGTCAGGTTCATGGCAAAAATTCAGGACCGGTCCAGGGTCAGTAGCGGGATGAGGCGACGGTGTCCATCCGCAGGCCGCTGACCTTGTTTTTCTCCTCGCCGCGGCTCTTTTTGATGAGGTCGATGGCGCGGATGACCTTGCCCTTGTTCGAGGCGAACGCCAAGGCAACCTCCTCTTCGAGCTGGCCAGATTCGTAGGAATGGACAATCGATTGATCGAAGCTGAACCACCCGAACGGCTCGCTCGCCTCGATGATGCTCGAAAAGTTGCGTCCCTCGTCCTCGCCCAGGGCGATGGCTTCCTTCGTGCGCAGATTGTTGCCCATCACTTCCATGATGAGTTGCCGGCCGCCGCCGACCTTCGGCGCGAGGCGCTGGCTGACGACGTATCGCAGCGTGTCGGCGAGGCGCTGGCGGATGAGTTTTTCCTCGCCTTGATCGAACAAACCCAGCATGCGGTTGATCGACTGGCCGGCGTCGATGGTGTGCAACGTGCTCAACACCAAGTGGCCGGTCTCGGCCGCCGTCATGGCGATCTCGACGGTCTCACGGTCGCGCATTTCGCCGACGAGGATGACCTTCGGGGCCTGGCGCAAGGCGGCGCGCAGGCCGTTCGGATACGTGTTGAAATCGGTGCCGAGTTCGCGCTGGTTGAACGTGCTCTGGTAGTGCGGGTGCACGAATTCGACCGGGTCTTCGAGCGTGATGATGTGGAATGCCTGCGTGCGGTTGATCTCGTTGAGCACGGCGGCAAGCGTCGTCGTCTTACCCGAACCGGTAGCACCCGTGACGAGCACGAGGCCCGTGCGCTCCTTGCAGATCGTCTCGAAGATGCCGGGCAACCCGAGGCTGTCGAGGGACGGGATCACGCTGTTGAGCTTGCGCATGACCACCGAGACGCGGCCCTGCTGGCGGAAGATATTGACGCGGAAGCGCGCCTGCGTACCGAGTTGGTAGCCGCAGTCGCACGAGCCGTTTTCGAGCAGGTGGCCGATGAGGCGGCGGTTGTTGCCGAGAATGTTGAGGGCGATGTTCTCGGTCTGGTAGGCGGTCAGCGAGTCGATGGGTGGATCGACGGCGATGGGCTTCAACTGTCCGAACGCCTCGACCTGGAGCGGCCGGCCGACGGAGAAATTCAGATCGGAAATGCCATCGTAGCTCTGGAGCATGGCTCCGAGGATGGCGTCTAGTTCAACGGAACGCATAAGGGAGAATGCAAGGCGCGAAATGCAAAATGCAGAAGTTCAGAGAACGACAGAGATGCCTTTTAGGTATTGGAACTTGAGAGTCGATGCTTCTGGCTTCCGAACTTCTGCATTTTGCATTCCGCGCGTTGTCTTAATCTTCAAAATCATCCGGCGGCTGCGTCAGGAAGGGGCGGAACTTCTTCTTGTCGTTCGCTTTTTCATAAGCTTCCTCGGGGGAAATCCGCAGGTGGCGCAGGTGCTCCATGATCGCGTCGTCGAGCGGCTGGTTGCCCTTCTTCTTGCCGACCTGAATCATGCCGGGGATCTGGTGGGTCTTGCCTTCGCGTACGAGGTTGGCGATGGCCGTGTCGAACACGAGCACCTCCATGGCTGCAACACGACCGGGTTTGTCGATGCGGCGGAAGAGGTTTTGCGCCACGACGCCCTTGAGCGATTCGGCCAGCGTCGCACGGACCTGGTTTTGCTGGCTCGTCGGGAACACGTCGATGACGCGGTCCACCGTCTTGGCCGCGCTGGAGGAAAAGGACCGGCCCGACCCCTCACCGGCGTGCGAGACCTGTCCGGTGTCGATGTGGTTTACGAGCGCCCGCGAACTGAAGTGCTTTTGCGCGCGCATGAACCTGATCGTCTGGGATCGGAAGTCGGCCGCGGCACCGATTCTGCAATGCGACGGCAGGGAGATGGCGCTGACGGAACTAGCCGCCAAGCAGGCGAAGGCAAAGGCCAAGGAGGAGGCGAAGGCGAAGCGGAAAAGCCCATGAGTCAGGGAGTGCCCGCCGCCCGGTACGTGACACGCGGCGGCACGGTGCGCGGGAAGGAGAACGAGCCTCAAAAACGCATCGAACGCTCGAAAGGATGGACAGATGGTCGTTAATACAGCTAAATTCATGAAATCCGCTTTGCAGTTTAGCGGCTAAACCATGAAATTAGGCCGAGCCAGCCATCCCCAGATTCAACAACGCGTCCCCACC
>CALMVM010000021.1 GCA_937873255.1 uncultured Verrucomicrobiota bacterium
CCACAGCGCCCTCGGCTTCCAATCGCCTGTGGACTACGAAAACAACCTGAGCTAAAACACCAACGAACCTGCACTCCGACGTGCCCACGAAATCGTGGGAAGATCAGTCTGCGCCAAGGACCTGGTTGAACTAAAGCGCGAACTGCGCGCAGCCACCACTCGCCTGCGCCGTAAACCCTCCCTCATCAAAGCCAGCTTCATCGAGGCAAAACTTGCCTAATCAATGTCCCGATCTGTAACAATTTCAATCGAGTTTGACGGAAGGTTGCTGCACTACCAAACAGCATACCTGACGAGACGCTGAAACAACTTCTGGGAGAAATCGTTTCTATGTTCACCTAAGAAATCATTGTAAGCTCTAGCACCCTTAATTTGTGTGAGGGCATAGACCGCAGCCTCTATTTTTTTGTCGCTTGTTGAATTTTCGATAAAGTTTAATAGTACAGGTACAACAGGCTCGCCGCCACGAATAAATATCTGCCGAATGGGATGATCCGTGCCGGATATTCCTACCCTCACTGCTAGATCAATACGCTCTAGTAACTCTTGAGTAGACCGCGTTGTACGCAATTTGTAAATTTCAACCGCCGCATCCGAGCGGGCCTCACCTGCAACAGATTCATCATCCAATATACTCTTGAAGGTAGAAAGCTTGTCTGAAGCGGAAAGATTAGACCTTATAGGATGTAGCCAAGGGCGGCCGGTTTTGCTACAAGCCAGAGCATGAACATGGATGTGGTTTTACGCAACCGGCGGCTTCTGCGGGCGCTGACTTCGCTGGATCGGGCGGAGTTCGTGCGTTTGGAGATGGGCTTGGAGATGCTCCTGGCGGCCGGACGGTTGGAACGCCGCCACGATGGGCTTCCTCGTCAGCGGGCGTTCGGAGCCGGTGGGGAAACAAGCAAGCTGCCCACGACGGCAGCCAAACTGGTTTTCATTCTGTTCTACTTCAAGTGCTACCCCTTGCAGGAAGTGATGGGATTGCTCTTCTGTATGAGCCAGCCCCAGGCCTGCGAGTGGATCAAGCGGCTCACGCCCCTGGTTAACGTGGTGCTCGGACGCTGACGAGACCCACTTTTCCGAGCCACAGGGAGAGTTAGCCCGAGGCGTGTT
>CALMVM010000022.1:0-1619 GCA_937873255.1 uncultured Verrucomicrobiota bacterium
CTAGGGAAGCGCACCGTAACGCAGGCTTTTCGCACGATCAAGGCGCAAGCGGGTCTGGCACGCGCACCCGCCGACCGCGTGTCGTGCATCTTCCTTGCGACGAAAATTTGCGTTCCGTTTCGACGGTGCTATTTCTCCCTCGGCCGTGCGCCCGGGTGGTCCGGTGCGGACGTATTGGCAGCAACCACCGACCGATCATTTCACCTTCTCTCAGATTTATGGCCGACCTTCTCGACGCAGCGGAAATCAAGACCGCCCTCAAAAAAGTTCCCGAGTGGGAATTCGACAAGAAAAAGATCGAACGCACGTTCGAGTTCGACGACTTCACCGGAGCCATCGACTTCGTCAACCTCGTGGCGGAAATCTCCGAGGAACAGGAGCACCATCCCGACATCGACGTGCGCTACAACAAGGTGAAGCTGAGCGTCTACACGCACAACAAGAACGGCCTGACCGAGCTGGACTTCCAACTGGCCGAGCGCATCGACACGCTTTCCGAGGAATAAGCTGTGAGGATGGCGGCGGGAGGAAGGGTAGTCTTCCCCGCCGCGATCTCGGAGCACCTGCCGTTTTCTCCAAATGCGCGTCTGCCGGGAGGTATGCGCGCCTACGGAAGCCGCCACCCGGCTTTTAGCCGGTTGTATTCCTCGGCGGGCAGTTGGACGAGTGCGGGCTGCTTTTTCTGATCGAGCCACCGGACGAGTCCTTCGATGTAGTCGGCGGGCATCGCGGTGCAGCCTGAGGTCGGCACGTCTGGCCCGCGCCAGATGTGCAGGAAAATGCACGAGCCGGAGCCGGGCAGGGGCTCGGGGTTGTGCGCAACGAACACGCCCCACCGGTAGATGCCGTCTTCGCGGAGCATCGTCTCCGCACTTTTCCAGTCCTTTTTCGTGAGGCCGGCGGAATCGACGATGCGGTTGTAGTATCGCGAGTCGGGATCATCGACGCCTTCGACGCTTGCCGTGAGGGGCTGGTAAGGAATTTGCGTGATGCATGCCCGCGCTGCCGGGACATAGCCGAATACGCTCGTCAGCGCGAACGCCCCCGCCGGGGCGCGGCCGTCGCCTTCGCGTTTTACCTGCCCCGCGCCGGGCGGAGGACTGCCGTGCAATCCGATCCCCCATGCCAAGCCGTGGCGGCCAATCATGACCCGGGACGGCGCTAACACCTCCCGCCACGGGTCATCCGCGCCGGCACGCTCGAAGCAGCGCAGCCGGGCGGTGGTGGCATTCCAGTCCGGCGCGACGACCAGTACGAGCTGTCGGGTGTTCTTCAGCTCCGGGGTACGAAATCCCCCCGTCCCGGGCGGGTTGCCGAGCACGCGCATGGATGGCAGCAGCAAAAGGGAAAGCGACACCAAGGATGTCGCCAAGAATTGAAGTCGCATCCCGGCAACACGGGTCTCGGACCCGGAGTATTACAATTTCTCCGGTTCGGCCAGGAGTTTGGCGACGCTTGCCAGGAGCCGGCCCGCACCACCGCCGTCGAGCGCGCGGTGGTCGAAGCTCAGCGTGATCTCGGCTTCCGTCACGGGCACGAACGCGCCCTTTTCCTCGTCCCAACTCGGCACGCGTTGACCCGCGCCAAGGCCGAGCATGAGCGTCTCGTCGGGCAACGGG
>CALMVM010000022.1:1629-4506 GCA_937873255.1 uncultured Verrucomicrobiota bacterium
GGTGTCGCCCACGTCAGGCCGAAGGTGCCAAAATTGGTCACGGACGCCGCCGCATTGCCACTCGCGCCGGCCGGGAGTGCGCGACGGCGCGCGGCGGCGACGAGTTCCTGATATTGGGTGTTCAGATCGGAAAGGGACGCCGTGTCCGCACCGCGCAGGACCGGCACCATCAGGCCGCCGTCCACCTCCACCGCGAAACCGATGTCCACCGACGCCGCCGGGACCAGCCGCTTGCCGATCAGTCGGCTCGCCGCCGAACGGTTTTCCGCCAACGCCAGCGCCAGCGCGCGGATCACGTAGAGAACAATGCCGGGTTTCGGGTCCGGCTGCGTCTTGCGGTGGGCGAGGAGGGCATCGAGACCCACCGGCCGCCCGACGGTTGCCAACGGACGCGCCCAACTCCGCCGCATCGCGTCGCCCACCGCCACGCGCATCGCGGGAGCGGGTTCGGGCGAGCGGGTTTCGAGGTCGGCGAGGAATTTTTCCAGGTCACTGACGGTCACACGACCGTTCGCGCCGGTGCCCGCGAGGCTCGACAGATCGGCCGCCTGGAGGCCGAGTTCGTTGAGACGGGCTTTCAGACGCGGGGAAAGGTAGCCCGCCCCACCGAGCGACGCCGGCACAGGCAGCCCGCCGGTGGAGCCCGAAACGGGCTGTCTCGACGTGGAGATCATCGGCACGGGCACGGGCGTTTCGCCATTGCTGTCGGCGGGCGCGGGCTGGCCGGGCTCGACTTCAGGCATCGCGTCGGTGTTCTCGCCGACCTCGGTGGGTGTGAGGCCGAGGCGGTCGAGTTCTTCGGGAACGGCCTCGATGAAACCGAGCGTCGCGCCGACGGCGTACGTTTCCTTTTCGGCGGCGGTCAGTTCGACGATCTCGCCCGCGCAGGGCGTCGTGACTTGAAGAAGCGCCTTGTTGGTTTCGACCTCGATGATTTCCTGGTCGGCCGCCACCTGATCGCCGACCTTGACGGAGATGTTGACCACGGTGGCCTCGGCGATGGACTCGCCGAGTTGGGGCATGATGATCGGCACGCGCGTCGGGAACATGAGGGGAGGGGATTAAAACTTCACGAGGTCGCGCACGGCGGCGACGATGGCCTTCGCGCCTGGACGATGCGCCTGCCAGAGTTGCGGGTGATAGGGCACGGGGGTGTCGCGGGCGTTGAGCCGGCGCGGCGGGGCGTCGAGGAGCGTGAAACCTTCCTGCGCCACGCGGGAGACAACTTCCGCCGTCACGCCGCCCCAAGGCATCGCCTCGCCGACCGCCAGCAGACGGCCCGTGCGCGCGACGCTGGCAAGGATCGTCTCGGTGTCCATCGGCTTGACGGTGCGTAGGTCCACGACCTCGATCTCGATGCCATCGGTGGCGAGGGCTTCAGCCGCCGCGAGCGTGTCGTGAACCATCGCGCTGTACGTGACGACGGTGGCGTCCCGCCCGACCCGGGCGACGCGCGCCTTGCCGACCGGCAACGGGGACTGGTCAGTCGTGGGCAAGGCGTCGGCCTTCAGGTGGTAATAGAGATATTTATGCTCGCAGAAGATGACGGGGTCGTCGATCTCCACGGCGGCGAGCAGGAGATGGTACGCATCCTCGACGGTTGCCGGGGTCATCACGACCAGACCGGGATAGTGCGCGTACACCGCCTCGACGCTCTGCGAATGGAACGGCCCGCCGCCCGCCGTGCCGCCACTCGGCAATCGCACGACGATGGGACACGGCACCTGCGTGCGCCAATACATCGTCGCGGCCTGATTGACGATCTGGCTGAACGCCACGCTCGAAAAATCCGCGAACTGCATTTCCACGATGGGCCGCATCCCCTCGATGGCCGCGCCGATGGCGAGACCGATTTGCGCATCCTCGCTGATCGGCGAATCGAGCACGCGCTCGGGGTATTCCTTCGCCAGTCCCTTCGTGGCCTTGAACGCGCCGCCGAACGCCCCCACGTCCTGCCCGTAGATGAACACCCGTTCGTCACGGGCCAGGGCGCGGGCCTGCGCCTCGCGGATCGCTTCGAGATAAGTCACGCTCATGGGAGGAACAAAAAAACAGGCGGAGACACGGACGCCCCCGGTTGGCCGCTTCAGGCCGGTTGGTCGGACAGGTCGCGCGTACTGAGTGCGTTCCAGTCCTCGCGCGAGGGGTCGGGCGGGGCTTCGGACTGCGCCGTAGCCAGCGCGGCATCGACCTGCGCGACAGCCTTGGCGCGCCATGTGTCGAGATCGGCGGCGTCCGCCCAACCGCGCGTGAGGATTTGCTGCCGGGCTAGCTTCAAGCAATCGCCGCCGACGGCCGACGCACGCAGGCTCGGGTCCATGTAGGAAGCGTCGTCGTGTTCGCCGTGGCCCGTGAGGCGCAGCAGGTTGGCGACGACCATCTGCGGACCGTTGCCCGCACGGGCTGCCGCGACGGCGTTTTGCACGGTGTCCAGGCACGCCCCGAGGTCGGTGCCGTCCGTCGAATGCCCCGCGAAGCCATACCCGGCCGCGCGGTCCAACAAGTCGTGACACGCGTACTGCCGACGCGTCGGTGTCGAATAGGCGTATTGATTATTCGCCACTACGACGACGAACGGCAGCCGCTCGACCGCCGCCAGGTTCATCCCTTCGTGGAATGCCCCCGTCGAGGTGCCGCCATCGCCGATGCACGTCGCGCCGACGACGCCGTCCATTTTTCCGCGCAGTCGCCGCGCCAGCAATGCGCCGGCGACGACGGAGGGCATCGTGCCCAGATGGCTGATCATGGCGAACAGGCCCTCACGCGGCCGGCCCCGGTGGATGTTGCCGTCGCGGGCGCGCATCGGCCCGAGAGGCGAGCCGAGATATGTCCGCAACGAATCGAGGACCGGCTCGCCGAAGGCCAGCCGCCCGGCCA
>CALMVM010000022.1:4516-4948 GCA_937873255.1 uncultured Verrucomicrobiota bacterium
CGGAGCGCCTCCTGGCCGGTGCCGAGGAACACGCCGCCGTTGATCTTGCCGGCGCGGTAGAGGCTGGCGATTTTCTCCTCGAGCGTGCGCGCGAGGAGCATCCAGCGAAAAGTTTCCAGGTAGAGCGGACGGCCGGACCCTAGGGCCGTCTGCGCCTGGCCAGGGGGGGCGTCAGGGGCAGCGACGGGAACCATCGGGAGCAATCTAGGCAAGGCAAAGGGCGGGGCAAGCGGAGTTTTTGAAACCAGGAATTCGGGACCCACAAAGCGGCAATCCGAACCCACACGGGACAAGTCGCTGCCGGGGACCTTCCATCGTTCCCCGTTCCGCGCTCCGAGTTCCGCGTTTCTGGAATGGCTCCTGCTTTCTCCACTCCGTAACCCCACGCGGCACGGTGCGTTCGTTTGCCCCTCCGTGCAGGCCCATGGAAGC
>CALMVM010000023.1 GCA_937873255.1 uncultured Verrucomicrobiota bacterium
CCGTATTGACGGGAGGTTGGCCCACTTCCACACAAAGTGCGGGAGAACCACTTTAGGTTCTTCCGCACTTTGTGTGGATTCGGCCTTTAGCGGCGACCATTACGATGTGAGCACCTCTGGCGTTTTGGCGAACTGGCCATGCACGCAAACCGCTTCCACACAAATTGCGGAAGAACCTTCTTATCCGGGCAAGATCATCCCGCCCGGGATCGTCCACCAGAGCAAGCAGGACCTCGCCCTTGGACTGATCGACCAGACCTTGGGCTGGCAGTTGTCACCGGGTGTTGTGCTCGCCGCCGAGGCCTACGGCGGCAGTTTTTCTTCCTGCGTCAGGAACAGGCGCGCCTGCGCCGAGGCGCAAAAAAAAGCTTGCCGCCGCCCACGCTACCGCCGGTGCGCCACGGCCTCCAGGCCGCCCTCATCCACTTGAGCGGACGATGTCCCTGGTGTCACACCCGCTTCCACCCACCTGACTCTACCTGACGAAGTATTAATAGACGGCTTTTTGAGCTTCGACGCGCTTCTGCATCGCTTCGCGCATCCTCCGTTGCGCTCGATACTGGCCAAGGTGATGCTTGCCCCGTGAGCCAACACCGTCCCCCCCGTTCTGTCCTCGACGTGAATCCGTCTTGGTCACGTCGCCAGTTTCTCGCTCGCGGAACTTTCGGTCTGACCGGTTTCATGATGCTCGGCGCGCGTTCCGGCTGGGCGCAATCCCCGACTCCGGTTTTGCCATCGGTCGCTCGGAAACCGGCGCCGCCCCCCCTGCCCAACCGCGCGCCGCTGGCGGCCACTCCTTTCATCGCCCTGCCGCTGGGCAGCGTCCGCGCGGGCGGCTGGCTGCAGCGCCAACTCGAACTCCAACGCGACGGCCTCACCGGCCACGCCGAAGAAGTCCTCCCCGCCACCGGCCCGGACAACGCTTGGCTCGGAGGCGCGGGCGAGGACTGGGAGAAGGGGGTCTACTACGTCAAGGGCCTCGTCCCGCTGGCCCATGGGTTGGACGACGTCGGACTCAAGGCGAAGGCGCAAAAGTGGGTGGAGGGCATTCTCAGGAGCCTGCGCCCCGACGGCTCCATCCGTCCCAAGACGAACGACGACTGGTGGCCGCGCATGGAGGCTAATTACGCGTTGCGCGATCACGCCGAGGCGACCGGCGACGCGCGGGTCGGCGCGTTTCTCACCCGCTACTACAAGCACATGGCCGGGACGCTCGCGCGCCGCCCGTTGAAGGAATGGGGCAAGGCCCGCGCGGGCGACGAGATCGACACGATCCTCTGGCTCTTCAACCGCACGGGCGACGAATTTTTGCTTTCCCTGGCCGATACGCTCGCCGCGCAGGCTTACCCGTGGCGGGACATCTTCACGAACAACCGCTTCCTGGAATTCGGCGGCGATTTCCACACGAAGCACAACGTCAACGTGCCGCAGGCGCTCAAGATGCCGGCGGTGTATTCCCAGCGTTCGAAAAACGACGCGGATCGCCGGGCTTACGCGCTCGGGCTGGCGCATCTGATGCGCGACCACGGCCTGGCCTGCGGCATCCAGTCCGGCACGGAGTTCCTCGCCGGCGCGAGCACCACGCAGGGCATCGAACTCTGCTCGATCGTCGAACGCATGCTCAGCGACGAAACCGCCCTGCGTATCCTCGGCGACGCCGCCATCGGCGACGGCCTGGAACTGGTGGCCTTCAACGCCCTGCCGGCGGGCACCACGCGGTCCATTTGCCAGCACGTTTATTACACCTTGCCCAACAATGTCACTGCTCCGCGCGGGGGGCTGGGCTTCAACCAGGATTACGACGACGCCCGCACGCCCGCGCCGCGCTCGGGCTTCCCCTGCTGCTGTTACAACCTGCACATGGGCTGGCCCAAGCTGGCGCAAGGCAGTTGGGCCGCCACGGCGGCGGGTGGCGTGGCCGCGCTGGTTTACGTGCCCTCGCGCGTGACGCTCAACGTGGCCGGTGGCACGCCGGTCACCTGGACGCAGGAGTCGAACTATCCCTTCGAGGAAGAGGTCCGCTTCGAACTGGCCTCTCCCGCCAAGGTGCGCTTCCCGCTTACGCTCCGCATCCCGGCGTGGTGCAAGACGCCCGTCCTACTGGTCAACGGCCAGCCCGCCGGTGTTCCTACCGCGCCCGGAACCTTCGCCACGGTCTCGCGCGAGTGGTTGCCCGGGGATCGGGTCGTCCTGCGTCTGCCGATGACGGTCGAACTCGTTCCCGGCACTAACCGCTCCGTGTCGGTCCGGCGCGGTCCGCTCGTTTACAGCCTGCCGGTCCAGGAAGAGTGGCAAGTGCTCGAAGAGGGGCCGCGCAAGGGGTTCGAGTCCTTCGCCGTGACGCCCCGCTCGGATTGGAATTACGCTCTGGAGGTCGACGCCCGCAACCCCGCCAGCAGCTTCGAGGTACGCCGCCCGAAGACGGATCCCTCCGGTCCCGTCAATCCTTTCGAGCCGGCACAATCTCCAGTCACCCTCCAGGTCCGCGCCCGCAAGGTGCCCGGGTGGACCCTCGCCTGGGACGGGCGCTCCGCCTTCGACCCGCCGTGCAGTCCGGTTCAAACGAATGCCCCCGCCGAGACGATCAAGCTGATCCCCTTCGGATCGCAGATGCTGCGCGTCACGAATTTCCCATGGATCGGCGCCCCGCTACCGCCGGTGCGGGAGTTCCACGACGCCTTCGCGCAGGGAAATTTCGCCGGGTGGGTCCTTTATGGCGGCGGCTGGTTCGTGCGCGACGGGGCACTGCACGCTGCGTCCAACGCGGGGTCGGGCGGCGCGGGACTGGCCGGGGTCAAGGCCGTCGCCACGGGGACGGCGTTCACGAATTTCATCTACGACGCCACCGTGGCGGTCGGCGGGCAGGGGAACGCGGGCCTCGCCTTCCGGGTGACGGACCCCGCCATCGGAGCGGATGCGTACAAGGGCTATTACGTGGGGATCAGCGCCGAGCGTGGGGAGGTGGAACTGGGCAAATCGAACAACGGGTGGACCCCGCTCGGCTCGGTGCCCAACACGTTCGCCCCCGACAAACCGTACCGCCTGCGCGTGGAAGCGCGCGGTTCGCGGCTGCGCGTTTTCGTCGATAACATGAGCTTGCCGGTGTTGGACGTGACCGACCTCAGCTTCACGGCCGGAGCCATCGGGGTGCGCCACTACAACGAGCAGCCCGACCGGACGAGCGCCAGTTTTTCCAAGATCAGCGTCGTCGCAGTCTAGAAAGCGGCTGACTTTTGTGCCCCGAGGGATCGGAGACGACCTCCAGCAAAGAGAGAGGCACGACGCCACGGGCGCTCTCTTCATGCCGGCCCCGACCATTCTGGCGCGACGCGCCCTGCGCCCCGAGGTCGGTGGCGATTTCACCTTGTGCGGGGCCAAACGGCCTGTGTAAGATTGCCGCTCCCTCTCAGAAGCGAATTCCCCCCATGCCGAGGACCACCGTTCCATCCCCGGCCAAAATCGCATCACTCCCCATGAAGGCATCCGCAATTTTTTCTAGAGTTCGATTCTCCCCTCCGCCCCGACCGGCGTCGCCGCGCCGCCGCCTGATCGATTTCCCTGCCCGCTGCTTGGGCGCGGCCGGACTCGCCGCCGTTCTCCAGGTGGCCTGGGTGTCGCCCGCCGGGGCGCAGAATCCGAGCGCCTTCCGGCCGCCGGCGGTCCCCCTGATTGTCCACGATCCGATGTTGAGCATCTGGTCGGAGGCCGACCACCTCACCGACGACAGCACCCGGCACTGGACCCAGCGCGAGCAATCCCTCGTCAGTCTGATCCGCGTGGATGGCAAGACCTACCGCCTCATGGGAAACACGCCCGCCGCCGTGCCCGCGCTGCCGCAAACCGGCGTGACCGTCACGCCCACGCGCTCGATCTACGAATTCGAGGGCGCAGATGTCCACGTCACGCTGACCTTCCAGTCCCCGGAGTTGCCCGACGACATCGAGATCTTCGCGCGCCCCGTCACCTACCTGACGTGGACGGTGCGCTCACTCGATGTCGCGGACCATGCGGTTGCCATCTACGACAGCACCAGTTCGCAAATTTGCGTCAACGAGCCGAATGAGAAGGTCGAATGGTCGCGTGAGACGATGGGGCCGCTCACGGCCATGCGCGTGGGCACCGAATCCCAGAATCTCGTCGGCACCACCGGCGACGACACGCGCATCAACTGGGGCTACGCCTACGTCGCCGCGCCCACCGCGCAAGCCACCGCCGCCGCCGGTTCCGGGGATGATCTGACCGCCAGGTTCATCGCCTCGGGCACCCTGCCGGCCAAGGACGACACCCGGATGCCGCGCGCGGTCGAGGATGCGCAGCCGGTGCTGGCCTTTGCCTTCGATCTCGGCAAGGTGGGGCGGACGCCGGAGTCCCGGCATCTGATGGTCGGCTACGACGAGGTTTACATCGTGCGGTTTTTCTACCACAACCTGCGGCCCTACTGGCGGCGCAACGGTGCCCAGCCCTCCGATCTCCTGCAAGCCGCCGAGCGCGATTACGCCTCGCTGACCGCCCGTTGCGAGCAGTTCGACAAAGCGCTCATTGGCGAAGCGGAAAAAGCCGGCGGGCCGGACTACGGCAAGATCTGCGCGCTGGCTTACCGGCAGTGCTTCGGCGGCCAGGGCCTCGCGGCCGATGCCAACGGCCAGCCGCTGTTGTTCACGAAGGAAAACTCCAGCAACGGCGACATCTCCACCGCCGACATCATTTTCCCCGAGGCCCCCTTGCTGCTGCTCGTCAGCCCCACGCTGGCCAAGGCGACGCTCGTGCCGTTGCTGGCCTACGCGGCGTCGGACCACTGGAGATTTCCCAACGCGCCGCACGATCTCGGCACGTACCCCGTCGCGCGCGGCACGGACGATGGCGGCGAGCAGATGCCCGTCGAGGAAAGCGGCAATCTGCTGCTCCTCTGCGACGCGATCTGCCAGATCGACGGCAACACGAAGTTTGTCGATCCGTGGTGGCCCGAGTTGACCCAATGGACCAAGTACCTCGAGCAGTACGGACTGGACCCCGGTGAGCAGCTCTGCACGGACGATTTCATGGGCCATCTGGCGCACAACTCCAATTTGTCCGTGAAGGCGATCCTCGCCTTCGCCGCCTACGCGGACATGTGCCGTCTGCGCGGCGACCGGGAGGGCGCGGAACGCTTCGCCAAGCTCGCCAAAGACGACGCCGCCCACTGGATCAAGGTCAACGGCAACGGCAGCCATTCGCTGCTGGCCTTCGACAAGCCGGACACCTGGAGCCAGAAGTACAATCTCGTCTGGGACAAAATCCTCCGCTTGAACGTGTTCCCACCGGAGACCGCCAGGAAGGAGGTCGCCTTTTACAAGACGATGCTCCAACTTTACGGCTTGCCGCTGGACTCGCGCACCAAGTTGACCAAGACCGACTGGACGCTCTGGAGCGCGACCCTCGCCAGCAGCCAGGCGGACTTCGAAACCCTCATCGCGCCCGTCGTCAAATATCTCAATGCCACGACCGTGCGTCTGCCCTTCGTGGATTCCTACCAGACGAACAACCCGGGCAAGACCGATCTGCTGTTCCGCGCCCGGCCGGTGATCGGCGGCGTGTTCATCCGCCTGCTCGCGGACCGTGCGGTGTGGCAGAAATGGGCCGGGGCAGACCACACGAAGTTGAGCAACTGGGCACTGTTACCCCTGGCCCCCTCGATTGTCGAGGTCATCCCCACCTCGCAGCACGAGCCGCAACTCTGGCGTAACACCACCCAGCGGCCATCCGAACGCTGGATGGCGCCCGACTTCGACGACCGGCAATGGCAACTGGGTCCGGCCGGCTTCGGCAACCAGGGATCGCACCGGACCGATTGGACGACGGAGGACATCTGGATCCGGCGCACGTTTACCATGCCAGCGGGCAGCTACCGTAACCTGGAGTTCAAGGTTTTCCACGATGAGGACGTGGAGATCTACGTCAACGGCGTGCTGGCGGCCAGCGCGAACGGGTTCGTCACGAGCTACGACGTGTTGCCGATCAAGCCGGTCGCGCTGGAGTTGCTCAAACCCGGTGCCACCATCACGCTCGCCGTGCATTGCCACCAGACGGTGGGCGGCCAGGGGATCGATGTGGGTATTTCGGACGTGAGCGAGTAATCAGGCGAGGACGAAGCGGGTTCGCGCGCGTGCGAAGTGCCTCATTCCCAGCGGGTAGTGTTCCCACTACGTGATTACTCCGTCTGCCGCCGGGAGCAGCCTCGTCATCCGCCGCGTCACGCGGATATCTCACGAATTTTCGCGGAGACACTTTTTTCTTGACATTCAGACTTCTCTTAGACAAAACCGTCGGCGCCCTAGCATCCATTCACAATGAAAAAACTCCCCCTTATCATAGGTCTCGCCGGGTTTCTGTCCTTCACCTCGGCTCACGCGCAACTCGCCCATCGTTATTCCTTCGATGATGGCACGGGAAACGACTCCGTCGGCACCGCCAACGGAACGCTGGTCGGATCCGGCAATACCATCAGCGGGGGAATGCTGACCACGAATGGGAGCGGATCCCTGTCACTGCCCGCGTCGGTCGGAACCGGCATCACGGGCAACTTCTCCGTCGAGATGTTTGTGACGATCCCGACCAATCCGGGAAATTTCTCATCGTTGTTCAGCCTGTCGAGCCCGGGCAACCGGAATTTCTTCCTGCTCAACCCTTCCAGGCCAAACGCCGGTGGCGCTTTTACCGGGGCCTTTCAGCAGCAGCCCGTGTACTCCGGCATGAATGCCCCCAATAATACCAATCAAGAAGTCGACATCTCGGGAGGCACCTTCGGGTTCGGTACCGAGCAGGATGTGGTCGTTACCTACTCGACCTTGAACAATACCATCACGCTCTATCTCAACGGCACTTCCGTCGCGAGTGGCTCGATTACCGCGGCTCTCAACGGAACGAACACCTTTAATCTTCAGACCCTCGTTAGCGGGGGCCAGAGCGGGATCAACGGGAATGGTCCCTTCCCTGATCCGGGCATCAACGGGTCGACCAACGACTACCGTATTTTCTCCAATACGTTGACGGCCGCGCAGGTGACCGCGCTCCACAACCTCGGTAATGATCCTACCAATGCGGCGATCGGATTGGTCGCGGGTGGTGTGGTACCGGAGCCTTCGGCCTGGGTGGCGATGGTGGCGGGTGTCGCGGCGCTGGTCGGTGTGCAGCGTTTCCGCCGCCGCCAGGCCTGAATCGTCTTTTCTCGAAATAAGCGTTGGCCAAGCGCCGGGTGTTGTCCACCCGGCGCTTTTTGTTTCCGGGCAGATTTTCCATTCACAGGTGATTGCACGCGTCGCCTTGGCAGATGGACAAAGTCCAGCCAATCCTCGGCCACCAGAGGAACATCGCCGCCTCCATGCTTTTCCCTGAGGCGATCAACGCAATCCAGATCTTCCGTGTTCGAGGACGACCGCGTTCTCGCTCTTTTTTCCCGAAGTGAAACTTCCCTTTGTTCCTGTTGCGATCAGCGCGTTCTTTTTCGTGCGGTTGGTGTTTTCAGCGGACACACCCCCTCCGGAAGATCCCGCGCGGAAACTTGAACGCACGAGCTTCCAGACCGGCAAACCGTGGAACCCATTGGGGAACCTGCGCGCCGATGTGGCGATGGTCTACGGCATCGACCCGAGCCTGCCGGAGAGGGTCAGGACGTGGCGTGAGCACGGCTACCGCGTCCATCTGATGACCGGCGTCGCCTGGGGCGAGTACCAGGATTACCTGTACGGCCGGTTTGACGGGGTGAACCACGAAGACAATGCGCAGACGGATCGCCACGGCCACAAAATCGGCCACGGGGGCGACGTGTACTACATGTGCCCGGCGGAAAACTACGGCACCTACCTCTGCACCGGCGTGCAGCGTGGGCTCGACGCCGGAGTGGAGGCGATCCACCTGGAGGAGCCGGAATTCTGGGCGCGGGCCGGCTGGTCCGAAGGGTTCAAGCGCGAGTGGCTGGCCTATTACCACGAGCCCTGGCAAGCGCCGGACTCGTCGGTCGATGCACAATGGCGGGCGTCCAAACTGAAATACTTCCTCTATCGGCGGGCCTTGCAGCAGGTCTTCGACTACGTCCAGGCCTTCAACCGGCGCACGGGCAGGAGCGTGCGCTGCTACGTGCCCACCCACAGCCTGCTCAATTATGCGCACTGGCACATCGTCAGCCCGGAATCCAGCCTGGCCCGCTTGCAAGGATGCGACGGCTACATTGCTCAGGTTTGGACCGGTACGGCCCGCACGCCAAACCGCTTCCGCGGGGTTCTCAAGGAACGAACCTTCGAGACGGCCTTCCTGGAATACGGCGCGATGCAAAACCTGGTGCGGTCCACGGGGCGGGCGGTCTGGTATCTGGACGATCCCGTGGAGGACAACCCGCGGCATGACTGGACGGACTATCGCGGAAATTGGGAGTCCACGCTCATCGCGTCCCTGCTCCAACCCGAAGTGTCGCAATACGAGGTGTCGCCGTGGCCCGAACGGGTCTTCGGCGGGCGCTATCCGCGCGACGTGCCGCCGGAACAACGACAGCCGATCCCGCCCGATTACGCCAGCGAGTTGCAGGTCGTCTGGCAGGCGCTCACGAACATGCGGCAGGCGGACGTGCGGTGGGATTGCGGCACGCAGGGGATCGGGGTGCTCGTAAGTGATTCGCTCATGTTCCAGCGGGAACTGCCGACGCCGAGTGATCCTGACATGGGGCAGTTCTACGGCCTGGCGATGCCTCTGCTCAAACGTGGCCTGCCGGTCACGCCCGTGCAGTTGGAGAACGCGACCCTGCCCGGTTTCCTCGACGCGCAACGGGTGCTGATGTTGACCTACCAGGGACAGAAACCGATGACCGCCGACGTGCACGCGGCGCTGGCGGACTGGGTGAAGAAGGGTGGCGTCCTCGTCGTGGCGGACGACGACCGGGACCCCTGCAACCACGTGCGCGAATGGTGGAACGAGGACGGCAAGAACGACCGGATTCCGCGCCAGCACCTGTTCGACACGCTGGGGCTGGAGGACGATGCGTTTGCGGGTGAAGGTGCCACGTTTGTCCCGGTCGGCAAAGGCGGCGCGGTCTGGCTACGCGAAAACCCGGTGAGTCTCGCCCGTAGCGCCGAGGGGGACGCGCGGCTGGCCGGGATCGTCGCCGACCTCGCCGCCAGGGCCGGCCTGGAGTGGAAGCAGAAGAACTACCTGGCTCTCCGGCGCGGCCCCTACGTCGTCGCGGCCGGCCTGGATGAATCGGTCCCGGGCGACCCGAAGGTGCTGGCCGGCCGGTTCGTCGACCTGTTCGATCCCGGGTTGCAGGTTCGGCGTTCGGTCGCGCTGACGCCGGGAAGCCGGGTGCTCCTGCTGGACCTGGACGCCGTGAAATCGGCGGAACCCAAAGTGGTCGCCTCCTCGTGCGGGGCGATCCCCGGCAAATCCGACGGCCACCGCGCCGTCTGGACCGTCGAGGGCGTCGGCGACACTCCAGCTGTCGTGATGATCTCCACCGCCAGAGCGCCCCGGGTGCTCCAGTTGGATCAGAAGACTCTCACCTCGTTTGTTTACAACTCCGCCGAGGGAATGCTGTCCGTGTATTTTCCCAACGAAGCGCGGCCCCGCGAATTGAGCGTGGAGTTTTCTTCGTCCCAACCATGAAACTCCGCCTGCTCACGGGCACTTTGCTGCTGGCCCTCCCGGCATTCCGCTCACCGGCCGCCGACCCCGCCGGCGCCACCGCGTGGCCGAGGTTTCCAGTTCCCGGCGAAGTCCTTGTCCAGACCGAGGAACAAGACTTCGCCGCGCGCGTTCTGCAACAAACCGCTTCCGGCCTCGCCGCCAACCACGCGCGCAAAACGCCGCTGGCCAGCCCCTACGTCTGGATCGAGCAGCCCCACCACTCCGATTACAGCCGCTGGCTCCAGGCGTGGAAGGTCCGCACGAACGTCCCGGTTCACGCCGTGGACGGCGGCGTGTGGGCCCTGGTGCGCGAACTCCAGGCACGGCACATCGTTTCCGGCTACGTCCTCTACCGGGCCGCGAACCCGGGTGCCGTCTACAGCACGGCTCCGCCCAGCGATCTCTCCGTCAACCTGGCCACCAGCCTCTGCGGCCCGCTGAACGCCGTCGCCATCGAGGAAAAACAACAGTCCCGGGCCGACGCGCTCGGTCTGCGCCAGCTCGCCGACGCCCGCACGCTCACCTACGATGCCCTGCTGAGCGAGCACGACGGGCAACTGAGTCCGCGCCTCGTCGCCAGCCTCGATCCGCGCAGTCCCATCGCGCGGGACATGGCGGTCGCCTGCGATGCCCCGGTGGTCATCAACTGCCCCCGCGGCGGCCTGCCGGAAGTGCTGCGCCGCGCCAGGCCGGGCGGCTTCATGTTCGGCTGGGGTCTGGAGGGAGAGGACCAGTGCGTGCGCGACGCCTCCCGCGCCGGCCTGGAGGTCGTCGCCTCCAACTGGTCCTACGAC